>CAKTVN010000368.1 GCA_934623545.1 uncultured Oscillospiraceae bacterium | reverse complement strand
GAAACCCGATTCTACGGTCGCCCGAAGGGCGTTCGGTCTACGGAAAGAGGAACGACAACACGTAAAATGTAACGACTTGTTTTTTCGCGCGTCAGCGCTATTTCGCGTCCCCAGCGCCTCTTTTTTGCATACTTTTTTCTGGCAAGACAGAAAAAAGTATGCCCGCGGAGCGACAGTTGCGGTGTCACCGCAAAAAATGGCACTCCGGTGAATCCGGAGAAAGCCTCCCGCATCCTCCGGATGCGGTTCCCCTGCACGCTGCGCGTGCGGATAAGGTGTCACCCTCCGGGTGACAAATCGTCCCGCCGCCTCCGGCGCGGCATTATGCCCTCCGGGCATAAAAGCCTCCCGCATCCTCCGGATGCGGTCCCCCGCGCATTTCATGCGCGGATAAGGTGTCACCCCTCCGGGGTGACGAAACCGCGTCCTTTGGGCGCGAAAATCACTGCGCATTTCATGCGCGAATAAAGAAGGAACCGCCATGATCTACTTAGACAATTCTGCCACCACGAAGCCCTCCGCCGTCTGCGTCGAGACGATGACGCAGCTGCTGACCACCGGCTGGGGGAACCCCTCCTCCGTCCACGCGCTCGGGATCGACGCGGAGCGGCGGCTCAAGGAGGCGCGCCGTCAGGTCGCGCAGGCGCTCGGCGCGGAGCCGGAGCGCGTCTTCTTCACCTCCGGCGGCACCGAGGCGGACAACTGGGCGATCTTCGGCACGGCGCAGCGCCTCGGCAAGCGCGGACATCACATCGTCACCACTGCGGTCGAGCATCACGCGGTCCTGCATCCCATGCAGCAGCTGGAGGCGCAGGGCTTTGAGGTCACATACCTTCAGCCGGACGAAGCTGGCTTCGTCTCCGTCGAGCAGCTGCGCACCGCGCTCCGCCCGGACACCATCCTGGTCTCGGTCATGATGGTCAACAATGAGACCGGCGCGGTCATGCCAATTCCGGAAATGCTCCGCGCAACGCGCAGGCTCAGTCCGCTGGCGCTGTTCCACACCGATGCCGTACAGGGCTTTTTCAAGGTCCCCTTCAAAGCCAAAACGCTGGGCGCGGACCTGATCTCCGTCTCCGGGCACAAGATCCATGCCTCCAAGGGCGTCGGCGCGCTCTACATCCGTCCGTCGCTTCCGCTGCCGCCGCTGATTTTGGGCGGCGGGCAGGAGGGCAATTACCGTTCCGGAACGGAAAATCTCCCCGGTATCTGCGGCTTCGGCGCGGCGTGCGCCGAGCAGCTGCCGCAGCTGAACGCGCAGATCGCCCATATGCAGCAGCTGCGCGACCTGTGCCGCGAGACGCTCGCGGATGTGCCCGGTCTTGTCCTGATCGGAAAGCAGAACGCGCCGCACATCGTCAATCTTTCGATCCCCGGTCTGCGCTCGCAGGGCATCATCAACTGCCTTCAGGACCACGGCATTTACGTCTCCGCAGGCTCCGCCTGCTCCAAGGGGCACCGCAGCCACGTGCTGGAGGCGATGCACCTTCCCCCTGCCGTCATCGACGGCTC
>CAKTVN010000367.1 GCA_934623545.1 uncultured Oscillospiraceae bacterium | reverse complement strand
GGATGCCCACGACCATGATCTTGAGCGGTCTTCCGACCTGCCCCTTTTCGGCGTAGCGCCGCAGCTTTTCAGACAGCAGCTGCCGCACCGCCGGAACGAAGCCGCCAATACCCCGGCGGCTCTTGCAGTCGGTCAGGAGCACCGCCATGCCGCGGCTTTTGAAATGCTCCGCCCATTTTTTCGTCATTGCCGGGTCCGCCATGTCGATGCGGTTGAGAATGACGAGCCGGGGCTTTGCGCCGCAGATCGTGTCAATGTCCGGGTTGCGGCTCGAGATCGGGATGCGGGCATCGAGTATCTCGCAGACCGCATCCACCAGCTTGAGGTCCTCCTCCATCATCCGGCGGGTCTTGGTCATATGACCGGGATACCACTGGACGTTCATCTTTTTATCCTGCTGTTCCATCAGGAGATCGCTCCGATCCTTGAAAATTGCCGCTTTCCGGTCACATTGCCGTACTCGTCCGTCTGCCGCCCGGGGAAGACCATAAACAGCACCCTTCCGAGCACGCGCTCCGTCGGCACGCAGCCGATCACGGTCGCGCGGCTGTCAAGGGAGTTGTTGCGATTGTCGCCCATCACGAAAATGCAGCCCTCGGGGACAGTCAGGGGATATTCCTGATCACGGCTGAGATAAGTCGGCTCATAGATGTACGACTCGATCTGAAGCTGCCCGTCGACATAGACGGCGCCCGTGTCGAAGTTGATGTCGACCGTCTGCCCCTCGATCGCGATGACGCGCTTGACGATTGGTCCGTCCAGCACCGGCGATTCGACGCTCAGGACGACCACGTCCCCGCGCTCGACATTGCGGTAGAGGAAGTTGCTTTCCAATATCAGCCAGTCCCGATCGACAAAGGTCGGATACATCGAGCTTCCGGACACCGCCACCAGACGGAAGAAAAACACGAAGATCACCGTCACGACCGCAAGCATACAGACGATGTCATGCAGCATCGTGAACGTGTCAAAGCCCTTTGGCGCGTTCTCCTCCTGCGCGTCGCGCTGGTTTTCAAGAAGCATCTCCTGCGCGCGGTCGCGCCGGACGGGCTTCTTTCCCGGAGCGGCGCTTCGCGGCGCACGCACCGGCTTTTTCTCCTGCCGCGCATTCCGGCGCGGCGCCTGCCGCTGCGGGGCTGGCTCCTGTGGCTGTATCGGCTCGTCCGCTGCGCGGTCCTTACTTTTAAGCATCCGGCGGATCTCGTCCAGATCAAAATCCTTTTCCTGTTCGGTTCCCATAGCTTTATCCTCACATGTTCTGCGGCGACGCCGCCGCGGTCTTTGCAAAAGCCAAAATCATACCTCATGATATTATACACAAAAGCCCGCCATAAAAAAAGGGCAAAATCACAATTCTTTTCCACTTTCTATTTTCCCGGAGGGCACATAGGTGCAGGCGGGACGCCCGCCCACCGCGCCGAAGGCGCGGAGATTTCAACCCCGCTTTCTTTCTCGTATGAGAAAGAAAGCGCCGTTGACGGTCGAAAGAAAGAATGGCAAAGGGGGGATTTCGATTTCCCCCCTTTGCAATCC
>CAKTVN010000366.1 GCA_934623545.1 uncultured Oscillospiraceae bacterium | reverse complement strand
GCATAATTTGTGCGCTGTTGGCGCACAAATTCCACACTGGCATCACGTAAAGTGTTTTATTCGACGTACACGCCGCCGAATAAAACGGATTCACATTTTATTCCGCCGTGCTCGGCGGAACTCTGCGAGGCTATAGCACGACCGCCGAATGGAAGCTCCATCCGGCGGTCGTATGTTTTTTATTATGTGGTTTACGAGCCGATGGGGGCGCGGCGGCTGTAGAGCTTGGCAAGCCCGCCCTCACTCGTTTCGCGGAAGGCGGCGTTGATGCTGATGCCGGTTTCATACATGGTGCGCACGACCATGTCAAAGGAGATGGTACGCGTGCCGACCAGCATATGCGCCAGATTGGACGCGTCGATGGCGCGCTTGGCGGCGACGGCGTTGCGCTCGATGCAGGGAATCTGAACGAGCCCGCAGATCGGGTCGCAGGTGAGGCCGAGATGGTGCTCCATGGCGATCTCGGCGGAGTATTCGATCTCCTGAATGCTGAGCCCCATGAGTTGGCTCATGGCGGCGGCTGCCATCGAGCAGGCGGAGCCGATCTCCGCCTGACAGCCGCACTCAGCTCCGGAGACGGAGGCGTTCTGCTTGATGAGGCAGCCCAGAAGCCCCGCGACGCTCAGCGCGTCGGCGATCTTGTCGTCGGAGAATTTGTATTTGTCCTGTAAGTACATCAGGACCGCGGGCAGGACGCCGCAGCTGCCGCAGGTGGGCGCGGTGACGATGGTGCCGTTGTCGGCGTTCTGCTCGGCTGCCGCGAAGGCGTAAGCGCAGACCTGCTGAAGCTCGCGCACCTGCGGGATGTCGACCTGATGTGTGCGCTCGAGCAGATATTTTGCCTTGCGCTGCACATTCAGACCGCCGGGGAGCGTGCCTTCCGCTGTCAGACCGTCGTGAATTTCCTGCCGCATAGCGTTCCAGATGGTTTTCAGGAAATCACGAATGCCCGGTCCCTCGTTCATTTCGACGTATTCCGGAAGACTGACTCTGCGCCACGCGCAGAACTGCGCGATCTCGGCAAAGGAGTTTTCCGGATAGATATCCGGCGCGCTCAGACCGGGACGCCCCTCGACCACGATGTCGCCGCCGCCGATGGATTCCACGCGCATGAAGGCGGTCTGGGTCCCGCCGCTCCACGCGGTCAGATCGAGCGTGTTGGGATGCTTCAGATCGTCCGGGTCGGCGCCCGAGAAGACGATCTTCACGTCCTTCGGCGCAAAGACGTCGCGGATGACGCGGTCGGTCCCGTGCCCGACGCCCGTCTTGGACAGAGAGCCATAGAGCACGACCTCATAGCGCTCGGCGTCCGGATTTTCGGATTTGAACAGCTCTGCCGCCCTTGCCGGACCCATGGTGTGGGAGCTGGACGGACCCTTGCCGATCTTATACAGATCACGAATAGATTTCATGGAAAAGTACCTCGCTGCTTTGCTGGTTTCTTGGGAAGCTCTGATGAAATCAGCGGCTGTGGACGGCGAAAGATTTTTCGTCAAGACAAGGTTTGAAAAATGGCGGAATACTTTGTGTATTTCCCATTTT
>CAKTVN010000365.1 GCA_934623545.1 uncultured Oscillospiraceae bacterium | reverse complement strand
GAAGATCTCATACGCCGCGTGCAGACCCATGACAACGCCCACGGCGATGACCATCTTCAGGTGTGCATATTTGTCGTCTCCGCGGCAGCCGATCTTTGAAAACAGATCCGAGCCGCTCCAGCATAAAAGGGCGATCACCGCCAACCAAAACCACATAATATTTCGTCATCCTTTCAAAAATTCTAGAATTTCCGCTCACCGCGGAAGCTTTGCCAGTCCGGCATCGACCAGCTTCTGAAGGCTCATGAGAATGCCGAGCTTGGCGTGATACCACGTTAGTCCCCCCTGGAAATAGACCGCGTAGGGCGGGCGGATGGGACCGTCGGCGGACAGCTCGATGGACGAGCCCTGCACGAACGCGCCCGCCGCCATGACGACCTCGGAGTCATAGCCCGGCATCGCCCACGGGACCGGCGTGACGTAGCTGTCGACCGGCGCGGCAGCCTGAATGCCGGAGCAGAATGCCAGCATCCGCTCAGCGCTGCCGAGCTCGACCGCCTGAATGATGTCATGGCGGGACTCCGTCGCGTTCGGCACGCAGCGGAAGCCCAGCGCCTCATAGATACCGGCGGCGAAGATCGCGCCCTTGAGCGCACCGGCGACGACCGTCGGCGCGAGGAAGAAGCCCTGATAGAACGAGGGGAGAATGCCGAGATTCGCCCCGACCTCCTGCCCGAGTCCCGGCGCGGAGAGGCGGTAGGCGCAGCGCTCGACCAGCTCCTGCCGGCCGCAGATGTAGCCGCCGATGGGCGCAAGCCCGCCGCCGGGGTTCTTGATGAGACTGCCGACGATCATATCCGCTCCGACGTTCGATGGCTCGCGCAGCTCCACGAACTCGCCGTAGCAGTTGTCGACCATGCAGATGACGTCGGGCTTGCACTGCTTGCAGAAGGCGATCAGCTCGCCGATCTTCGCGACCGAAAACGATGGGCGGGTCGCATAACCCTTCGAGCGCTGGATGGTGACCAGCTTCGTTTTTTCGCCGATGGCGGCGCGGATGCCGTCATAGTCGAAGCTGCCGTCCGGCAGCAGGTCCACCTGCCGGTACGAAACGCCGTATTCCTTCAGCGAGCATTTGGACGGGCGGATGCCGATGACCTCTTCCAGCGTGTCATACGGTGCGCCGACCGGGCTGAGCAGCTCGTCGCCGGGCAGCAGATTCGCACTGAGCGCGACGGTCAGCGCGTGCGTGCCGCAGGTGATCTGCGGGCGGACGAGCGCCGCCTCCGTCCCGAAGGTGTCGGCGTAGACCTTTTCCAGCTTTTCACGCCCGACGTCGTCATAGCCGTAGCCGGTCGTCGCGGCAAAGCACGTCGCGTCGACGCGGTTGCGGTGCATGGCGCGCAGGACCTTCGCCTGATTGTATTCCGCGGTCTGATCGATCGCAGAAAAGCGCCCCTTCAGCCCCTCCAGCACACGCTCGCCGTAGTCATAGACCGCGCGGCTCACGCCGAGCGAGGCATACATTTCATAGATCTCCATGATTTGATTCCTCTGTCTTCTTACTTAAATTTTCAAAAATCTGCGACGCCGCGTCGCGAATGACGTCGGGCTTGGTGACGATGATG
>CAKTVN010000364.1 GCA_934623545.1 uncultured Oscillospiraceae bacterium | reverse complement strand
CTGGGACACAGCTTTTCTCTACAAACGCTGATTGATGCAAAAGATTTTGAAAAGCTGCAGCAGATACAAACGGCAGCAAATGCAGTTTCTGCCACAATTGAAGAAAAGAAAACCTTCTTAACCTATGCCTCAGAACTGTCGCGCCTGATGAAATATACCGATCGCAAGGATATTGCACCAGAAGTGCGCGCGCGATATGAGGCGATTACCGCCATCTACGGCGAACTGAAGAAGAAACGAAAAACGTCCCCGCGCGGCTGCCCGATGTGCAACGGTCGTTTCCTCCAAGGTGTGCCGCGAGAGGCACACCTTTTTGATTCGCCGGCGCAGCCGGCTTCTTAATTCTTCACTCTTACTAGGGCGTATCTGAAAACTCATGATGTGATCGGCAGCGAGGAATTTTCGCGCTGAGCAAGACATTTTTCCGCAGGAATACGGACGTATTTCGAGGAAAAATGACGCAGCGCGGCGCAAAAAGACCCGCTGTCCGGGTGCGTTGGGAGTTGGAAGAATACACCCTAATTACTTCCCTCAGAATTTCTCCTGAATTGCGGCAATGCCTCGCTCCAATATTTCGTCCGCCTGAGCGCCCAGCGCGCGGCGCAGCAGGGCATATTCGTCCTCCGTCCCCTGTCCGTGCGGCACGCGATACGCGCCCGCGTCGCTGCCGGGCGCGATCTTTGCGCCGAACGCCGCAGCCTTCGCGACATTCTCCATCGCGCCCGCGAGCAGCGGCTTCAGCACGCCGTCCGGGAAGCGCCCGTCGCCGATCAGATTCCCGATCGTGACCAGCGTCGGCACCCAGACTGTCTCGCTCTGCGCCAGAAGCATGAGCGTCCGCTCCTTGAGATACGCCCCGTGCTCGATGGAATCCACGCCCGCGCGAATCGCCGCCGCGACGGTCTCATCGCCGTTGGCGTGCGCCATGACGGCAAAGCCCGCGTCGTGCGCCGCCGAGACCATGTCACAAATTTCCGCCGCCGTCAGCGGCGTATCGGTCAGAACGCCGAGCCGGTCAAAATCCATCAGCCCCGAGATCATGATCTTGATGAAATGCGCGCCGCGTTCCCTCGCCTCTGCGATCCGTGCGCGGTACTCCCCCATCGTATCGAAGCCGCGTCCGATAAAACCGCCGTAGTGCCCGTTCTTATGGATCGGAAAGCATGGCGTGCGGTAGCGGATGCCGTATTCCGGCGCGAGCTGCGCCGCAAAGCTGCACACGCCCCACGCGTCACCCCCGTCGCGAAGATAGGTCACGCCGCGTTCTTGGTATTCCGCAAGCACCTTGCGGATCTGATGCTCATCCGGCTTTTCCCGGTGCCGCGCGATGGCGGACTTCCAGTTCTCGCCGTCCAGCACCATATGAATATGACAGTCTGAAGGCATGGCGCTCTCCCCTTTTCTGATCTGCGCGGCGCTACTGCGCCGGTATGAACTGCGCGCCGGACACGTCCAGCTCGTTTTCCGTCAGATTTTCAATGTCCGTCCCATTTCGCTCAAACACCGTGTCCGGGAAATAGAGCTTCTTGAAGCCGTAAAGCTCCCGGAGCAAAAAGCCGGTCTCATTTTCGGTAAAGCGGTTTCCGGCAAAATCGGCGTTGAAGAGCTTGAAATGGTTCGTGT
>CAKTVN010000363.1 GCA_934623545.1 uncultured Oscillospiraceae bacterium | reverse complement strand
GTCACCGGCTCGAGCTTCATCACGCTCCCGGTCGAGATCTACAATTACACGAAAAAGCCCATCCAGCCGAAGATCTACGCGCTGTTTACGCTGATGTTCCTTGCGATCCTGCTCCTGATGGTCGTCATGAACCTGCTTCAGGCGCGCTCGGAGCGGCATCCCAAGACCGCGCAAAGGAGGGCTGTGCAGTGAAAAAGCTTCTGACACTTCTCCTCTGCCTTGTGCTGATGCTCTCCATGCTCCCGCTCCCGGCGCACGCCGCCGCGGACGAGATCACGGTCTACAACTGGGGGCAGTACATCTCCGACGGCACGGACGACTCTCTGGATGTCATCCAGGCTTTTGAAGAGGCGACCGGCATTAAGGTCCACTACATGACCTTTGACTCGAACGAGTCGATGTACACCAAGCTCAAGACCGGCGGCGCAAGCTACGACGTCATCATCCCCTCCGATTACATGATCGCAAAGCTCATCGAGGAGGATATGCTCGAGCCGATCGATTTCGCGAACGTGCCGAATTACGAGTACATTGACGAGGCGTTCCGCAATCAGGCGTATGACCCCGAGAACCTCTATTCTGTACCCTACACCTGGGGCACAGTCGGTCTGATCTACAACCGGAACTACGTTTCGGATGAAGATGCCGAAAGCTGGAGCTGTCTGTGGAACAGCAAGTACGCCGGGAAGCTTCTGATGTTCGACAATCCGCGCGACGCGTTTGCTATCGCGGAGTCCATACTGGGCTACAGCCTGAACACCGAGGACTTCACGGAGCTCAAGAACTGTGCGGACCTGCTCGCGCAGCAGAAGCCCGTCCTTCAGGGCTGGGTCATGGACCAGATCTTTGACAAGATGGAACGCGGCGAGGCATGGGCTGCCCCCTATTACGCGGGCGACTATCTGACGATGGTCGAGGAAAACCCCGACCTTGGCTTCAGCCATCCGAAGGAAGGCTACAACATCTTCATTGATGCGATGTGCATCCCGAAGGGCTGCAAGAACAAAGCCGGCGCGGAGGCATTCATCAACTTCCTGTGCGACCCGGAGATCTCCGCTGCGAACCTCGACTACATCGGCTACTCCACCCCGGAGACCGCCGCGAAGGAGTATCTGGACGAGGAGGTCACCTCCAGCCCCGTCGCGTACCCGGACGATGAGACGCTCGCGCGCAGCGAAAGCTTCGCGGCGCTCGGGCTCGAGGCGACGCAGAGCATGAACGACCTCTGGCTGTCGGTCAAGACCTCCGGAGCCAACACGACGCTGTATCTGGCGATCACGCTGGGCGCGTTCGCGGCAGTCATCGCATTCTTTGTCATCTCCGGCGCACTCAAGCGCCGCAAGAAGGCGCGCCGCTGCCGGAAATGGCGCACGCAGTAAGCACCACGGCATTCCAAAGCAATATTTTTCAGGGGCTTGCCGTCCGCATCATCGGGCGGCAAGCCCATTTTCTGTCCTTCCGGAGCGCCGCGCGCCGCCGCTTTGTGAAAATATCAAAAATTGAGCGTGTATTTTTGTAAAAAATACCGCTTAAAAATAGGAAACGGATTCGTTATAATAGAAATACAATCTAAGATTGGTAGCTGTAAGGAAGTGTTTCGCACACGGGCTGCAACTATCACTCGGCGCGGCGCTTGAG
>CAKTVN010000362.1 GCA_934623545.1 uncultured Oscillospiraceae bacterium | reverse complement strand
CACTCCTATCCGCACTGCTGGCGCTGCAAGAGCCCGATCATTTTCCGCGCGACGCCGCAGTGGTTCTGCTCGGTCGAGTCGTTCAAGGACAAGGCGGTCGCCGCCTGCGAGAATGTCTACTGGAATCCCGCGTGGGGCAAGGAACGCATGATCTCCATGATCCGTGAGCGCTCGGACTGGTGCATTTCCCGCCAGCGCCGCTGGGGTCTGCCGATCCCGGTGTTCTACTGCAAGGACTGCGGAAAGCCTATCTGTAACGACGCGTCCATCACCCGCATCTCGCAGCTGTTCGCCGAGCAGGGCACGAACGTCTGGTTCGAGAAGGACGCGATGGAGCTGGTCCCCGAGGGCTTTACCTGCCCGCACTGCGGCGGAAAGAGCTTCGACAAGGAGACCGACACGCTCGACGGCTGGTTTGACTCCGGCTCGACGCACTTTGCCTCCATGCAGAAGGATCAGGGCTTCTGGCCGGCGGATATGTACATCGAGGGCGCCGATCAGTACCGCGGCTGGTTCCAGTCGTCGCTGCTGACCGCAGTCGGCGCGCTGGACAGAGGCGCGCCGTTCAAGGAGTGCCTGACGCACGGCTGGACCGTCGACGGCGAGGGCCGCCAGATGCACAAGTCCCTCGGAAACGGCATGGACCCGGCGGAGATCATCAACAAGTACGGCGCGGACATCCTGCGCCTGTGGGCGGGCTCCGCCGACTATCACGCGGACGTGCGCTGCTCCGACTCCATCTTCCAGCAGCTCAGCCAGAACTATCTGAAGTTCCGCAACACGGCGAAGTTCTGTCTGGACAATCTGGTCGATTTCGACCCGAACCAGCTCGTCGCGCCGGAGGATATGCCGGAGCTCGACCGCTGGGCGGTCACGAAGCTCAACGAGCTCATCGCCAAGTGCGACGCGAGCTATCAGACCTATGAATTCCACGGCGTTTCCCACGCCATCAACGAGTTCTGCGTGGTCACGCTGTCGAGCCTGTATCTGGACATCATCAAGGACCATCTCTACTGCGACGCGAAGGACAGCCTCTCGAGAAGAAGCGCGCAGACCGCGCTGTGGCTGATCCTCGACGCGATGACGAAGGCGTTCGCACCGATCCTTGCGTTCACCTGCGACGAGATCTGGCTCCAGATGCCGCACCGCACGGAGGACGACGCACGCAATGTGCTGTTCAACGTCATGTCCAAGCCGTATGACGATTACGCGCTGAGCGCGGAGCAGATGGCGGTCTGGGATACCGCGATCCGCGTCCGCAGCGACGTCAACGGCATTCTCGAACTGGCGCGCGCGGACAAGCGCATCGGCAAGTCGCTGGAGGCGCACGTCACGCTCTCCGCGCTGGATGCGCCCGCCGCAGAGGCGCTCAAGGCGATCGGCGGGATGAACCTTGCCGAGCTGTTCATCGTCTCCAACGTCTCCGTCGCGGACGAGAAGGCGAAGGAAAACGCCGTCACCGGCAGCGGAACGAACTTCCCCGGCCTCACGATCGAGGTCACGGAGGCGCCCGGCGTCAAGTGCCCGCGCTGCTGGATGCACTCTGAGCAGGCGAACGAGGAAGGGCTTTGCCCGCGCTGCGCGGAGGTCATGAAGGGCTTTGTGGAAACGGAGCTGTAAAAAATTAAGAAGCGCCGC
>CAKTVN010000361.1 GCA_934623545.1 uncultured Oscillospiraceae bacterium | reverse complement strand
ATTGTGAAGTGGTATTTCCATTTTCACAATTCTTTTTTTATGACTGGAAGCAAGCCGCTGGAAACGGCTAAAAGAGAGGAGAAAGATCATGGGTAAAAAGAAAATTCCCGAAAACGGCATTTACGATGCCAGAGAGCTCGGCGCGGGCAGAATGATCCTGCTCGGCTTCCAGCATATGTTCGCCATGTTCGGCGCGACGGTGCTGGTCCCCATCCTGACGGGTCTGGACGTGTCCACGACGCTGCTGTTTGCCGGTCTCGGCACGCTGCTGTTCCACCTCATCACAGGCGGTAAGGTCCCCGCGTTCCTCGGCTCTTCCTTCGCGTTCCTCGGCGGCTACGCAGCCATCGCACCGATGATCGACGGCAAAGCCAACACTGAAATGCTGCCCTATGCCTGCTTCGGCGTCGCATGCGCGGGTCTGGTATATGTGGTGCTCTCAGCGCTGTTTAAGGCGTTCGGCGCCAAGAAGGTCATGCGCTTCTTCCCGCCCATCGTCACCGGTCCGATCATCATCGCCATCGGTCTGAACCTCTCCTCCAGCGCCATCAACAACTGCGCGCAGAACTGGTGGATCGCGCTGGCAGCCATCGCGATCATCATCGCCGCCAACATCTGGGGCAAGGGCATGATCAAGATCATCCCGATCCTGCTCGGCGTCATCGGCTCCTATGTGATCGCAGTCATCGTCGACCCGGCAGTCCGCGCAAACGTTGTGCAGAACATCCATGACGCAGACTGGTTCGCACTTCCCATCCACATGGAGCGGACGGTCTTCGGTCTCTTCGCCGGCGGCAAGGCAGACAGCCATCAGCTCATCACTGCGGCCATCACCATCGTCCCGCTGAGCCTCGCCACCATGGTCGAGCACATCGGCGACATCTCTGCCATCTCCTCCACCTGCAACCGCAACTACATCGAAAATCCGGGTCTGCACCGCACCCTGATGGGCGACGGTCTGGCAACGACCCTTGCGGCGCTCTTCGGCGCACCGGCAAACACGACCTACGGCGAAAACACCGGCGTTCTTGCCCTCAGCAAGATCTATGACCCGCGCGTCATCCGCATCGCGGCGATCCTCGCCATGCTCTTCTCCTTCAGCCCGAAGTTCGCGGCGATCATCTCCTCCATGCCCGGCGGCACCATCGGCGGTGTCAGCCTGGTCCTCTACGGCATGATCTCCGCAGTCGGCGTCCGCAACGTCGTCGAGAACAAGGTCGACTTCACCAAGTCCCGCAACGTTCTGGTCGCAGCGCTCATCCTGGTCCTCTCGATCGGCATCAGCTACTCCAGCGCGGGCGCGCTGAAGCTCGGACCCATCAGCCTCTCTGGTCTGGCGGTCGGCTCCATCGTCGGCATCGTCCTCAACGCCATCATGCCCGGCAAGGACTATGAGTACGGCGCAGACAAGCAGGGCGACGAATCCGTCAACTTCATTGTCCAGTGACAAAAGATATAAAAGCTGCCCCGGAAGCTATGCTTCCGGGGCGCTTTTGTCACCCCGAAGGGGTGACGCCCTATTATGTCCGAAGGACATAAAATATCCGCGCACAGAGTGCGCGGGGATGCGTTTCAGCCCCTTTTTCTTTGCGCGGCAAAGAAAAAGCCGCTGGCGGTAAAAAGAAAACGCCAAAGGGGGATTTGC
>CAKTVN010000360.1 GCA_934623545.1 uncultured Oscillospiraceae bacterium | reverse complement strand
AAACTCCCCCTTTGCCGTTTTCTTTTTACCGCCAGCGGCTTTTTCTTTGCCGCGCAAAGAAAAAGGGGCTGAATCGTATCCCCGCGCCTTTGGTGCGGATAAGGCGTCACCCTTCGGGTGACGAGTCCCGCGCCCTCACGGGCGCAAAAAGGGGCGGACTTCGTCCGCCCCACACTCAGTCGCTCTCCCCTGTCTCCGCAGTCCTTTGCAGGACTCTGCAAAACGCCTGCGCCGCAATGCTCAGCGGCTCATTTTTCCTTCTTAACAGCAGCAGCGCGCGTTTTGGGAGCCGCGGCTCCAGCGGCAGCACGCGCAGCCCTCTGCGCTCCGCCTCCGGCTCCAAAAACTGCTCCGGTACAAACCCGACCCCGAGCCCGCTGCGCACAAGCGGCAGGATCTGATCCGCCGTCGCCACCTCGATATCCGGGTGGAACGCCAGCCCCGTGTGCGCAAAATGCGACGCGAGCAGCGCGTAGCTCTGCGTCTGCCGCTCGAGCGAGATCATCGGATAGCCGCCCAGCTCCGCGAGCGTAAGCGTCCGCCCGCGCAGCGCCTCCATCGACTCGGCGCAGACCGCGACCTCCTGAAATTCCTGAAGCGGCGCGGCATCCAGCTCCGGCGGCGTCTGCACCGGCGCGGCGACGACCGCGATGTCCGGCAGCCCGTCCTTCAGCGCCTGCACCGCGCTCTGCGCCGTCAGATTCTGCACGCGCAAATGCACGCCCGGATACTCCGTCCGAAACCGCCGCAGCACCGGCAGCAGCAGGCAGTGCAGCGCGATCTCCGACGAGGCGATCGTCACCGCGCCGCTGTGCAGCACCCGGTCCTGCGTCAGCTCCTCCTCGCCCGCACGAAGATGCGCGATCGCCGCCTCCACGTGCTCATAGAGCCGCGCGCCCTCCGGCGTGAGCGTCACGCCCCGGCTTGAGCGGAGAAACAGCGTGCAGCAGAGCGCGGCTTCCAGATTGTGAATGGTGCGCGTTACATTCGGCTGGCTGGTAAGGAGCTCCCGCGCCGCCTGCGTGAAGCTGCGGTATTTTCCGACATAATAAAAAACCCGATAGGAATCGTAGCTGACCATCACGCGTCTCCATATCAAATCCTGATCTCAAGCATATCAAACATATATTTTACTTATTGCCAACTTTGCATTATAATCGCCCGTGGTCCGGGCGTCAAGCCCGGAGAGCGCCGGATATCCGGCAGAAAAGAGGAAATGGATATGAACAGGGATCTGACGGTCGGGAAACCGTCCTCCGTGCTTGCGCGGTTCTGCCTGCCGCTGTTTGCAAGCGTGATCTTCCAGCAGCTTTATAACATCGCAGACAGCCTCGTCGCGGGAAAATTCATCGGTGAAAACGCGCTTGCCGCCGTCGGCAACAGCTATGAGGTCACGCTGATCTTCATCGCGTTCGCCTTCGGCTGCAACATCGGCTGCTCGGTGATCGTCTCGCGCTTTTTCGGCGCGAAGGAATACAGCAGGATGAAGACCGCGATCTATACCGCCATGCTGACCAGCGCGGCGGTGTGTGCGCTGCTGATGCTGCTGGGGCTTCTGGGCTGCGGCGCGCTGCTGCGGCTGATCCGGACGCCGGAGGAAGTCTTCGCCGACTCTCAGCTGTATCTGGACATCTATGTCTGGAGCCTTCCC
>CAKTVN010000359.1 GCA_934623545.1 uncultured Oscillospiraceae bacterium | reverse complement strand
GCGATGGCGCTCTTGAGCAGCTTCAGCATGGGCTCGGAGGCAGCCTTGGGGGTCTGCATCAGATACGCAGCTGCGGTTTTGACGTCTTTTCCACGGATGAGGTCGCACAGGATGCAAACCTTACGAGGAGAAATACGCAGGTATTTCAGATAAGCTTTTGCTTCCATTTTCGTTGCGTCCTCCTTCATTACGAATTGGTGGTCTTGCTGCCGGAATGACCGCGGAACGTTCTGGTGGGAACGAACTCGCCGAGCTTGTGGCCGACCATATCCTCCGTAATGTAAACGGGAACATGGCGGCGGCCGTCATGGACAGCGATGGTGTGACCAACAAAGGAGGGGAAAATGGTGGAGGCTCTGGACCAGGTCTTGAGGACCTTCTTTTCACCGGCCTTGTTCAGCTCTTCGACACGCTTGAAGAGCTCCGGCGCGACAAACGGGCCTTTCTTAATGCTTCTGCTCATTTCATTTCCTCCTTACTTCGCGTTTCTACGCTTGAAGATATACTTGTTGGTGCGGTTCTTCGCCTTGCGCGTCTTCAGACCCATCGCAGGCTTGCCCCACGGAGTCATAGGACCGGGATGACCAACAGGAGATTTGCCTTCGCCGCCGCCGTGCGGGTGATCGTTCGGGTTCATGACGGAGCCGCGGACGGTCGGGCGGATGCCCATGTGACGGGTACGACCGGCTTTGCCGATGTGGACATTCTCATGGTCGATGTTGCCGACCTGACCGATGACTGCGGTGCAGTTCATGCGGACGAGGCGAACCTCACCGGAGGGAAGACGGACCTGAGCAAGCTCCGTATCCTTCGCCATCAGCTGAGCAGCCGTGCCGGCGGAACGGACGAGCTGTGCGCCGCGACCCGGGTAGAGCTCGATGTTGTGGATGACAGTACCAACAGGGATGTTGGCGATGGGGAGGCAGTTGCCGGGCTTGATGTCCGCCGCAGCGGAAGCGACGATGGTGTCGCCAGCCTTCAGACCGACCGGAGCCAGGATATACCGCAGCTCGCCGTCTTCGTACTTGACCAGAGCGATGAACGCGCTGCGGTTGGGATCGTACTCAAGGCGCTGCACCGTTGCGGGCATCTCCAGCTTGTCGCGGCGGAAGTCGATGATGCGGTACTTGCGCTTGTTGCCGCCGCCGTGATGACGGACGGTGATGCGGCCGTAGCTGTTGCGGCCGCCGTTCTTCTTGACGGTCTCGAGCAGGCTGCGCTCGGGCTTTGCCTTTTTATCTACGCCGTCGAACGCGGAAACGGTCATGTTTCTTCTCGACGGGGTATACGGCTTAAAAGATTTGATCGCCATATTGCGTTACACTCCTTCTCTTTGATTAGACCATGCCTTCGAAGAACTCGATGGTCTTGGAATCGGCAGTCAGCTTGACCATCGCCTTCTTGTAGCTGGCACGGCGACCGGCGGGAGCGGCGCCCTGGCGCTTTTCCTTGCCTTCCATGCGGATGGTGTTGACCTTCTCGACCTTGACACCGAAGATCTCTTCGATCGCCTTCTTGATCTCGACCTTGTTGGCGTCGATGGCGACCTGGAAGACGTACTTCTTGGAATCGGTCTCTTCCATGGACTGTTCGGTGATGACGGGCTTGATGATGATATCGTAAGCGGTCTTCATTATGCGAACACCTCCTCAA
>CAKTVN010000358.1 GCA_934623545.1 uncultured Oscillospiraceae bacterium | reverse complement strand
ATCCACAAGTTCTTCCAGGAGCGCGGCTTCGTCTATGTCCACACGCCGCTCATCACCGGCTCCGACTGCGAGGGCGCGGGCGAAATGTTCCAGGTCACGACGCTCGATCTGAATGAGCCCCCGCGCACCGAGGACGGCGCGATCGACTATTCCAAGGACTTCTTCGGCAAGGAGACCAACCTGACCGTCTCCGGTCAGCTCAACGGCGAGACCTTCGCCATGGCGTTCCGCGACATCTATACTTTTGGTCCGACCTTCCGCGCCGAGAACTCCAACACCACGCGCCACGCCGCCGAGTTCTGGATGATCGAGCCGGAGATCGCCTTCGCCGACCTGTCGGACGATATGCGGCTTGCCGAGGATATGCTCAAGTATGTCATCGCTTACGTTCTGGATCACGCGCCGGAGGAGATGAACTTCTTCAACCAGTTCATCGACAAGGGACTTCTGGACCGGCTGCATCACGTCATGACCTCCGATTTCGGTCATGTCACCTACACCGAGGCGATCAAGCTGCTCGAAGAGCACAACGACAAATTGGACTACAAGGTCTTCTGGGGCTGCGACCTCCAGACCGAGCACGAGCGCTATCTCACCGAGCAGGTTTTCAAGCGTCCGGTCTTTGTCACCGATTATCCGAAGGAGATCAAGGCATTCTACATGAAGCTCAACCCCGACGGCAAGACCGTCGCCGCGATGGACTGCCTTGTCCCCGGCATCGGCGAGATCATCGGCGGCAGCCAGCGTGAGGATGATTACGACACGCTGCTCGCGCGCATGAAGGAGCTTGGTCTCAAACCCGAGGATTACAAGTTCTACCTCGATCTGAGAAAGTACGGCACCGCCCGCCACGCGGGCTTCGGTCTCGGCTTCGAGCGCTGCGTCATGTACCTGACCGGCATTTCGAACATCCGCGACGTGCTGCCCTTCCCCAGAACGGTCAACAACTGCGAGCTGTAAAACACAGCGCCGCCCGAAAGGGCGGCGCTTTTCGTCACCCCGGAGAGGTGACGCCCCTTTTGCGCCCGGCAGGGCGCAAGCCGCGCCACAGGCGCGGAACACTTCTGCGATTGCACCGCAGTGCCGTTATCATTGCGCGACCGCAACTGTCGCTCCGCGGGCATTCGTCCTCGCAAGCTCCATATCCCTCCCCCCGCCGCAAGCGGCAGGTCTCGTCCATTACGCTGCTCGTCCTCTCCAAACAGCAAACGCTACGCTGGTTTGCTGTTTGGTCCCAGTTCTGTCTTGCCAGAAAAAAGTATGCAAAAAAGAGGCGCTGGACGCGAAATAGCGCTTACGCGCGAAAAGGCGTGTCGTTCCGTTTTACGTGTTGTCGTTACACAGTCCGTAGTCCGAACGCCCTTCGGGCGACCGTAGAATCAGGTTTCCTGAGCGCACGATACGCCTTGCGTATCGTTACGTGTGCGCCCGTTGAATATTTGACGTATGGAAGTCGAAACAGACGCAGAGTATTTCGACTACCTCGCCGGGCTATCCAATTCGCATCGTTATCGCGTTTTGTCGATTTTTAATTTACCTCTGCACAAACCGCCCCCCCGGGAATGATCCAAGAAGGGGGCATCAGCCCTCTTCTTGGTCGTTTTAAGGGGGATTGCAAAGGGGGAGAATCGAAACTCCCCCTTTGCCGTTTTCTTTTTACCGCCAG
>CAKTVN010000357.1 GCA_934623545.1 uncultured Oscillospiraceae bacterium | reverse complement strand
TATCAAAATCACGGAATCGGTTACGCCAAAGGCGGAACCTTTCTGATTAAAGAATTTAATCAGAAAATAGTATTAATCATAAAATAGTATCAGTATAAAATCACGCCGCAACGCGGCAAAGGGGGGAGCGAGATCGCTCCCCCTGCGCTCATGTAGCCTCAGCAGCCGCAGCCATTGTCGCAGCCGCAGCTGCCGTTGTTGCCCATCCCGAAGATCAGGATCAGGATGATGATCCACCACCAGCTGTTGCCGAAGGCGCAGATACCGGAAGAATTGCAGGACATAGATGAAACCTCCTAGAATTCCAGAATCAGCGGCGTTTCCCGTCCGCTCATTCCATGTTATGTCGGAGGCTTCAAATGGTGACAGCCGCGTCAGGCAAACAGCTCCTCCAGCCGCCCGAAGGAGTAGCCCATTTCCTGCCACTTGCCGATCAGCTCGTCGAGAATGGCGGCGTTGGTCGCCGACGTGCTGTGCAGCAGCACGATCGCGCCCGGATGGATGCGCGGCAGAAGCTTTTCAAATGCCTGTTCCGGCGTCGGCTGATCGTCCTGATACCAGTCGACATAGGCAAGGCTCCAGAAGACCGTCCGGTAGCCCAGCTCCTGCGCCATCTTGAGATTTTCCTCGCTGTAGACGCCCTGCGGCGGGCGGTAGAATTTTTCCATCTCCTGCCCGGTGATCTCGCGGTAGCGCGTCTCGACCGCCTCCAGCTCGGAGCGGAAGGTCTCGCGGTCGGCGATGCGCGACATATCCCAGTGGTGCTCGGTGTGATTGCCGACCAGATGTCCCTCGTCCGCCATCCGCCGCACCAGCTCCGGGCTCGTTTCCAGATAGTTTCCGACCACGAAAAACGCTGCCGGAACGCCGCGCGCCTTCAGAACGTCCAGAATTTGACCCGTGCAGCCGTTTTCATAACCCGCGTCAAAGGTCAGATAGATGGTCTTCTGCGTCGTGTCGCCCACGTAGACTGCGTCGTACTTTTGAAGCGCCTGTGCCGTTGCGTTCCCGACCGGCGGCTGCCCCTCGGTGCGGAAGCTCAGCCCCCATGAGCCGGTCGGAATGGCGCTCTGCGCGGTAAAGAGCGCCGACATGGCAAAGCAGAACAGACTGACCGCGATCCCTGCCAGCAGAAGCCGCCCGTTGCGTCTGAGAAATGGAATCATGGAAACACCCCCCGAGACATGATACGCATCGTCCCGCGGGGCTAGTACCCTATTTTTTGTGCGCGCCGCCCTCCGGCAAAGACTGTCAGCGCTTTCGGTCGCAGCCCGTGCAGCCGTCGCAGCCGCACCCGCAGCCGCCCTTTTTCTTCTTCGCCGCGCGCACGGCGAAGATCGCCCAGGCGAGGAGGGAGAGTAAAATTATAATTGCCAGAAGTTCCATGAGGAGGGTCTCCTTTTTGGAAGCTCCTAAAAACGACCAGGAAGGGGACTGCTGCCCATTCTTGGATCATTCCCGGAGCTTGGTCTGTGCAAAAGCATCTTTCAAATCGATAAAACGCGATGCAGATGCGAATCGGAGTGCTTCCGACATTCTGTAGGGGCGGACGACCCTGTCCGCCCGACCGACCGCGACGCAGAGTATTTCGACCACCTCACCGGTCTATTCCAATTCGCATACGTCAAATATTCAACGGGCGCTAACATGGCGACCCGTATTATTTTTCGTGCGCTCAGGAAACCCGATTCTAC
>CAKTVN010000356.1 GCA_934623545.1 uncultured Oscillospiraceae bacterium | reverse complement strand
TGGAGAGGACGAGCAGCGCAATGGACGAGACCTGCCGCTTGCGGCGGGGCGAGGGATATGAAGCTTGCGAGGACGAATGCCCGCGGAGCGACAGTTGTGGTCTCACCGCAAAAACGGCACCTCCGGTGGATCCGGAGAGAATGATGCTTTGGTGGAACTTTTTATTACACTCTTCGTCAAATATATAAAAAGAGAAAAATGGAGGAAAAAACATGTGGGGCTTTGGATTGATCGACGGGCTGTTTCCGATCATGTTTCTGCTGATCTTCGGCTTTGCGGTGTTCATGATCGTTTCGAACATCGCCGCCCGCGCAAAAGAGAACCGCAAAAATGACGCTTCGCCGCGCCTGACGGTCCCCGCGTCCGTCGTCGCCAAGCGCGCGCAGGTCGGCAGTACGCACCATCACAACGCCGCGACGCACACCAGCTCTACCAGCTACCACACCCGCTACTTCGCGACCTTCCAGTTCGAAAGCGGTGACCGGCTGGAGCTTGCGGTGGAGGCGCAGGAATACGGTCTGCTGGTCGAGGGAGACCGCGGGCAGCTCACCTTTCAGGGCACGCGCTACCTTGGCTTTCAGAGAGACTAAGCGTGTCAAAAAAGTGTTTTTGACACGCTCTCAAACGCGATTCGCTGCGCTGCCATCGCGTTTGAAAAGGCTGCACGATGCTGCGCGCATAATTTGTGCGCGGTTTGCGCACAAATTCCACACTTGCATCCCGTAGTGTGTTTTGTCCGAGGTACACGCCCCCGGACAAAACCGATTCACACTTTATTCGCGCCTGCGGGCGCGAACTCTACGAGGTTTTTGACAGTCTTCACAGGATCCAGTCATACGACCGGATCCTGTTTTTCAAAAATTATTTATCGAAAAACAATAAATAATCATTGACAAACAGAAATATCGGTGCTATGCTTGCTTCAGAAAGCAAGGAGGGACTGCATATGAACTGGAACGCGGACAAAAGCGTGCGGCTGTCGCAGGTGTGCGTCTGCATTTTCGCCGCGCTGCTGCTGGCGCTGGACATCGGGTGCTACTGGGCGGTGCGTTGGTTTATCGGTATGCGCCATATGAGCAGCCTGAAAGGGAATTGGATGATGCTTACGATCTACCTGTGCAGCATTTTTGCATGGATCTTGCTCGTGAAGCTCTGGCGGCTGCTGTGGAACATCCAGTCCGGGCGCGTATTTGACGAGGAGAACGTTCGCCTTCTGCGCGCGGTGAGCCACTGCTGCGTGGGCGCGGGAGTCATCTGCGCGGCGAGCTGCTGGTACTATCTGCCGTTTATCATGGTCGCCATTGCGGCGGGCTTTATGGCGCTGATCGTCCGCATCGTGAAAAACGTATTTCAGCAGGCGATCGCCATGAAATCCGAGCTGGACTTCACGGTCTAGGAGGCGCGGCATGGAGATACTGGTCAATCTGGACGTGATGATGGCAAAGCGGAAGATCTCCGCCGGAGAGCTTGCCGAGCGCGTCGGCATCACCCCCGCAAACCTGTCCATTCTGAAGAACAACAAGGCGAAAGCCATTCGCTTTTCCACACTGATGGCGCTGTGTCACGAGCTCCAATGCCAGCCGGGTGATCTTCTGGAGTTCCGCGACGACGGCGCAGCCGGATCAAACTGAAGGAGAACTGCATATGGAAGAATCGAAACGGGATGCCGAACTGCGCACCCCTGAGGCTGCTGCGCCC
>CAKTVN010000355.1 GCA_934623545.1 uncultured Oscillospiraceae bacterium | reverse complement strand
GATGATGAAGGTGCAGAAGGTCCGCAAAAGCGGGCTCACCTTCGCGCCGGAGGCAGGCACGCAGCGTCTGCGCGACGCGATCAACAAGAATGTCACGGAGGAAGAAATTCTTCAGACCTGCGCGACGGCGTTTTCCGGCGGCTGGAGCAGCGTGAAGCTCTATTTCATGCTGGGGCTTCCGACCGAGACGGACGAGGACGTGGTCGGCATCGCCGATCTGGCGCACAAAATTCTCCACACCTGGCGCGAGACCGCCAGCAACAAAAAGCGCGGTCTCAGCATCAATCTGGCAACAGCGTATTTCGTGCCGAAGCCCTTCACGCCGTTTCAGTGGGAGGCGCAGATCACCCCAGAGGAATATCTCCGGCGCGTCCATCTGCTGCAAAGCGAGCTGCGCTCGCGCAGCATCGACTACCGCTACCATGAGTCCGATCTCAGCCGCCTTGAGGCGGTCATGGCGCGCGGCGACCGGCGGCTCGGTCCCGTGCTGCGCGAGGCGGTGCGCCTGGGCGCGAGGCTCGACGGCTGGGATGAATATTTCCGCTACGATCTGTGGATGCAGGCGTTTCAGAGCTGCGGCGTAGACCCCGATTTTTATACGACGCGCGGCTTCGGCGAGGACGAGCTTCTCCCCTGGCAGACCATCTCCGTCGGCGTCAGCGAGCGTTTTCTGCGCCGCGAGCGTGAGAAGGCTTACGCCTCCGTCACGACGCCCGACTGCCGCACAAAATGCGGCGGCTGCGGCGCAAACGGACTGAGCGAGCGAGGTGTGTGCGATGAATAGACTGCTTTTTGAAAAGGTGGGCGACGCCGTCTACCTCTCGCATCTGGACCTGATGCGCGTCTTTCAGCGCGCGTTCCGCCGCGCCGACATCATGATCTGGCACTCGCAGGGCTTCAGCCCCCGGGCATATGTGTCGATCGCGATGCCGCTCTCCGTCGGCGCGTCCAGCGTGTGCGAAATTCTTGACTTTGAGGTGGAGGACGGCTCGGTCGATCTGGCGCTGCTGCCGGAAAAGCTCAACCGGACCATGCCCGAGGGCGTGCGCGTCCTGCGTGCATATGAATCGGACCGCAAGATCAAGCAGCTCGTCTATCTCGAGGCTGCCGTGCGTCTGGAATACGATCGCGGCATCCCGGACGGCGCACAGGCGGCGATCGAAGCTCTGTTTTCAGGCGGGCAGGTCGTCGTTCACAAGCGCACCAAGCGCGGCGAAGCCGATCTCGATCTGCTTCCGATGATCCATGCACTGGAGGTTCGTCCCCTGTCCGCGCAGGAGCTGGAGCTGCACTGCACCGTCACGGCGATGAACCCGGCGCTCAATCCGCAGCTTCTCGTCACGGCGGTCGAGACGCACCTGCCGCAGTATGCGCCGGATTTTTCCTCGGTCCACCGCATCGAGGTCTACGACGCAGAGGGCAAGGTTTTTCGATAAAATGCCCCCACTGGGGGCATTTTGTCACCCCGGAGGGGTGACATTCTTTTGCGCCCGGGGCGCGGGGCGCTTTTGTCCGTTTGCACAGACTTGTAGGGGCGGACGACTCTGTCCGCCCGCCGCGCCGCAGGCGCGGAGGGACCGCGCCCGAAGGACGCGGGGCTCGTCACCCCGGAGGGGTGACACCTTATTCGCGCACGGAGTGCGCGGGGAACGTTTCAACCCCGCTTTCTTTCTCAGCATGAGAAAGAAAGCGCCGTTGACGGTTG
>CAKTVN010000354.1 GCA_934623545.1 uncultured Oscillospiraceae bacterium | reverse complement strand
AGTGCTTTTCGATGTAGGTCACCTTCGCGTTTTTGCCGACGTAGAAGGTGTGGATGCCGTCGTGCTGCGAGTCGCAGCTGCCGCAGTTGTGGATGCCGCAGCCCGCGACGATGCGGACCTCCGCGCCCTCGCCTACGAAAAAGTCGTTGTAGACCATATCGTGAAGACCGCTCTCGGTCAGGACGACGGGGATGTGTACGTCTTCATGCTTTGTAAACGGCTTGATGCGGATGTCGATGCCGTCCTTGTCGGTCTTGGAGACGATCTCAATGTTCTCGGTGTTGTGGCGGTACGCCTTTTTGCCGTCGGAGCGGATGTTCACCGCGCCTTCGGGCATGGACGCCATGTCCGCCACCACGCTCAGGATGTGCTTCTGTACGTCTGTCAGCATATTCCGTTCACCTCCAGCATATTGCAGCCCGTCACCGTCTGCGTCAAAATCTGCGGATAGAGCGTGTCCACGCTGCCGCGCGCACGGACCTGCCCGTCGGCGACGAGGACGATCTCGTCGGCGAGACGGATGATGCGCTCCTGATGGGAAATGATGATGATCGTGCCCTCCTGCCGGTCGTGAATGGCGCGGAAGGTCTCGGTCAGACGCGCGAAGGACCACAGGTCGATGCCCGCCTCCGGCTCGTCAAAGATCATGAGCTTTGCGTTGCGGGCGAGAATGGTCGCGATCTCGATGCGCTTGACCTCGCCGCCGGAGAGGCTTGTGTCCACGTCGCGCTCGAGATAGTCGCGCGCGCACAGACCGACCTGCGTCAGATAGCCGCAAGCCTCGTCATGGCTGAGCTTCCTCCCCGCCGCGATGGTCAGAAGGTCCGCGACCTTCATGCCCTTGAAGCGCGGCGGCTGCTGAAAGCCGTAGGAGATGCCGCGCTTTGCGCGCTCTGTGACCGACAGCGCCGTAATATCCTCGCCGTCCCAGAAAATCTGACCGGAGGTCGGCTTCGCAAGCCCCATCACGGTCTTTGCAAGCGTCGTCTTGCCGCCGCCGTTTGGTCCGGTGATGACGATGAATTTCCGGTCCTCCACCGTCAGATCGATGTTTTTCAGGATCTCCGCCTTGCCGTTTTCATCCTCGGCGGTCAGACAGAGGTGTTTCAGTTCCAGCATATCATGCCCTCTTTTTGTTTTTTTGCGGCATCGCCCGTGGCGCGCGAAAATTGTGTTCCGTTCGGCGGATGCCCGCCTGATTCCAGAATAAGATAGCATATTATCCCACATCCGTCAAAGGATTTATACGGCGAAAACGAATTTTCAGCGCGGGACGGAATATTTTATTGGAAATTGCACAGGACCGCCCTGTACAAACGCGAAAGGGTCTGGTATAATGTAGCCGATTATGAGCCGCGGCGCGCGCTCGGGAAGGTTGTGATCGCTTATGGCAGGTTTGTCCGCGGTTGTTTTCATTCCGGACGATACCGCAAAAACCGGATATCTTCGTCCGATGATGCTGCAAAATATTATGGGCACGCCCCTGCTTTCTTGGCTGGCAGACGCTCTGCTTGCCGGCGGTGTCGGGCGTTTCTTTCTGGTCTGTCATGAACGCTTCCGCCGTGAGGTGCGCGCGTGCTTCCCGGAGGATGTGGACTTCTGGTGCCCATCTGCGGAGACGACCTCCGATCAGCTGCACGTCTTTCTTTCCACCGCCGACGAGGCGGAGGAGGACATCATTGTCGTGACGGGTCCCGCGGTGATCTTGCCGTTTGCCGCCGACG
>CAKTVN010000353.1 GCA_934623545.1 uncultured Oscillospiraceae bacterium | reverse complement strand
ATTCCTGCGAAAAAATGTCTTGCTCAGCATAAAAATTCCTCGCTGCCGGTCACATTTGGAGTTTTCAGATACACCCTTGGAAAACTTTTGTTTGAAAAAATGGTTGTAGAATCAAAGGCTCCATGGTATAATGTAGGAATCAAGAATGTGCGCCGGGCGGCGCGCAAACAGGAGCGTCATTATGCAGGATACCATCCGCGTGCAGGGTGCGCGCGTCAACAATCTGAAAAACATCTCTCTGGAGATCCCGCGCGACAAGCTCGTCGTGCTGACCGGTCTCTCCGGCTCCGGAAAGTCGTCTCTCGCCTTCGACACCATCTATGCCGAGGGGCAGCGGCGCTATGTGGAGTCGCTGTCCAGCTACGCGCGGATGTTCCTCGGACAGATGGACAAGCCCGACGTCGACTCCATCGACGGGCTCTCCCCCGCGATCTCCATCGACCAGAAGACCACCAGCAAAAACCCGCGCTCGACCGTCGGGACCGTGACGGAGATCTATGACTATCTGCGTCTGCTGTGGGCGCGCTGCGGCGTGCCGCATTGCCCGAAATGCGGAAAGGAGATCCGGCGGCAGTCGGTCGACCAGATCGTCGACCAGATCATGCAGCTGCCGGAGCGGACGAAGTTCCAGATTCTCGCGCCGGTCGTGCGCGGGAAGAAGGGCGAGCATCAGAAGGTCTTTGAGGATGCGCGCCGGGGCGGCTATGCAAGAGTCCGCGTCGACGGCAGCATCTACGATCTGACCGAGGAGATCAGGCTCGACAAGAACAAGAAGCACCACATCGAGCTCGTGGTCGACCGGCTGGTGATGAAGCCGGACCTCGCGCGGCGGCTGACCGACTCGGTGGAGACGGCGGCAAACCTCTCGGGCGGGCTGGTGCTGCTCAACGAGCTTGAGGGCGACCGCGACACCATGTTCTCGCAGAACTACGCCTGTGAGGACTGCGGCGTTTCGCTCCCGGAGCTTTCGCCCCGGATGTTCTCCTTCAACAATCCCTACGGCGCGTGCCCGGTCTGCACCGGTCTCGGCACGCAGCTCGTCGCGGACCCTGCGCTCATCATCCCGGACGATTCCAGGTCCATCATGCAGGGCGCCATTCAGGCATCCGGCTACAACAACGTCCGCGACGACTCCATCGCCCGAATGTATTTTGAGGCGCTGGCGAAAAAATATCACTTCTCCCTGACTGAGCCTGTCCGCACGCTTCCGAAGAGCGCGCTGGACGTCATCCTCTACGGCACGGGGACGGAGAAGCTCACCATTTACTACGAACGCGCCAATGGGCGCGGCGTGATCGAGCGCCCATTTGAGGGCGTCGTCAACAACATCTCCCGCCGCTACTCCGAAACACAGTCCGAGGCGATGCACAAGGAGCTTGAGGAGTGCATGGCGGAGCGCCCGTGCCCGAAATGCCGCGGCAGGCGTCTGAGCGACGTGTCGCTGGCAGTGACCGTCGGCGGGATGAACATCATGGACTTCTGCGCCATGCCGGTTTCGGACGAGCTGGCGTTTATGAACCGGCTCAAGCTCGACGGCAGCATGGCGGTCATCGCCGAGCAGATCTTGCGCGAGATCCGCTCCCGCCTCGGCTTTTTGCAGGCGGTCGGCCTGCGCTATCTGACGCTTTCGCGCGCGGCGGCGACGCTTTCCGGCGGCGAAAGCCAGCGCATCCGTCTGGCGACGCAGATCGGCTCGAGCCTGATGGGCGTGCTCTATATTCTCGA
>CAKTVN010000352.1 GCA_934623545.1 uncultured Oscillospiraceae bacterium | reverse complement strand
CATTGCCTTGCGCAGCGCGGCGATGACCTGGCAGCGCAGGATGATGTTCTGCTTGACGGCGGGATTGCGCAGGTCGAGATAGCGGTATTTGAGACGCTGCGTCTCGTCCGCGTCGCGGCTGCGGTTGATCTCGAACGGAAGCTCGTTGTGGATGCACTTGCCGAGCACCTCGATCGCCTCCGGCACGACCTCGATCTCGCCGGTGGGCTGCTTCGGGTTCTTGCTGGCGCGCTCGCGGACGGTGCCGGTCACGGAAATGGTGGATTCCTTGTTGAGGGACTTGATAATGTTCATCATCTCCCCCGTCTCAACGACAATCTGCGTTGTGCCGTAGAAGTCGCGCAGCACGACAAAGGCGAAGTTGCTGCCGACCACGCGGACGTTTTCCATCCAGCCGCAGAGCGTGACGTGCTTGCCGGAGTCGGCAAGGCGCAGCTCGCCGCAGGTGTGGGTTCTCGATTGCATCATAGATCGTTCCTTCTTTCTTTGTAGATCGTGGATATCGTGATATATTATAACTCAGTTTTCGAGGATGACGCTCTGCGCACCCTGCGCAGAAAGCCCTTTGCGGATGAACTCCGCCAGCTCCTGCGCCGGGACGGAGGTCTGCTCACCGGTCGCAAGGCACTTGACCGAGGCGGTCCCGGCTGCGATCTCGTCCTCGCCGAGGAAGAGCACATAGGGGATGTGCAGCTTGTCGGCGTACTGAATTTTTGCCTTGAATTTCTTCTGCTCGCAGTAAAGCTGCGTGCGGATGCCAGCCTGTCGCAGCAGCGTCGCGGTCTCGACCGCGTGCGTCAGATCGTCCGTCATCGGCAGGATCAGCACATCCGCCGGAGCGGTATTGCAGGCAGGATTGAGCATTCCCTGCTCGCCGAGGACGTAGAACAGGCGCGTCAGTCCGATGGAAATGCCGACGCCGGGCAGCGCGCGGTCGGTGTAATACTCTGCGAGGCTGTCATAGCGCCCGCCCGAGCAGACCGAGCCGATCTCCGGATGGTCGAGCAGGAAGGTCTCATAGACCGTCCCGGTGTAGTAGTCCAGCCCGCGCGCGATGGTCAGATCGACCGCGAAATTCTCCTCCGGCACGCCGAAGGCGGCGAGATAGCGCACGACGGTGCTCAGCTCGTCGAGTCCGAGGTCGAAGACCTCATTTCTGCCGCGATAGCCCTCCAGCGCCGCGAGCACCTCGGCATTCGTGCCGCGGATGGCGATGAAACGCAGGATCTCGTCCGCCTGAGCTGCATCCAGACCGCAGTCTTCGGTCAGAAGCACGCCCACCTTCTCTGCGCCGATCTTGTCGAGCTTGTCCACGGTGCGCATGATCTCGCCCGATTTTTCGGAGAGCCCGAGCATGGCGTAGAAGCCGTTGAGGATCTTGCGGTTGTTGACGCGGATCTGGAAGCGGTGCAGCCCCAGCTGCGAGAAGGTCCGGTAGATGATCGAGGGAATTTCCGCCTCGTTTACGATGTCGAGCTTGCCGTCGCCGATGACGTCGATGTCCGCCTGATAGAACTCGCGGAAGCGCCCGCGCTGGGCGCGCTCGCCACGGTAGACCTTGCCGATCTGATAGCGGCGGAACGGGAAGGACAGCTCGCCATAGTGCAGCGCGACGTATTTTGCCAGCGGCACAGTGAGATCAAAGCGCAGCGCCAGATCGCTGTCGCCCTTCTGGAAGCGGTAGATCTGCTTCTCCGTCTCGCCGCCGCCCTTGGCGAGCAGCACATCGGC
>CAKTVN010000351.1 GCA_934623545.1 uncultured Oscillospiraceae bacterium | reverse complement strand
CGCCGCCGGGCAAAACGGATTGACACTTTATTCCGCCGTGCGCGGCGGAACTCTACGAGGTTTTTCGACAGGCTGAAACGCATCCGCTTCCATCCCGGAAGCGGATGCGTTTTTATGTTCGTCTTGAAACGATGTTGACAAATCAACAATAAAATGCTATAGTTCTGAAAAGTTGATAAATCAACAAGTAGGAGGACCCTATGGAACAGGATGGACGCTTTGAGCGCTTTACGCTGCTCATTGCCCGCCTGGCGCGCAGCGTCAAGCGGATCAAATCTGAGGAGATGGCAGAGTTTCGGCTCAAGGGACCGCACGTATCGTGCCTGTATTATCTTTCCCTGTCCGACGGAATGACTGCCAGCGCGCTCTGTGAGCGCTGCGACGAGGACAAGGCAGCGGTCTCGCGCTCTGTTGAGTATCTGGAGGCAAACGGCTTTTTGACGACTGGCGGCGCACAGCGCCGCTATAAGACGCCGCTGCATCTGACGCCGCGCGGCTGGGAGGTCAGCCGCGCGATCCATGCGCGCATCGAGCACATTGTCGCGCAGGCGAGCGGGGCGCTGAGCGAGGCGGAGCGGGAGACCATGTACCGCGCGCTCGAGCGCATCAGCACCAATCTGGATGAGATCTGCGCCCGGAGAGAAAAAGCAGGCGCAGGGATGGAGGAAGCATGAAACACGTACAGATCATTGTAGATTCAACAGCCGATATGCCGGAGCGCTTCGCCGCGCAGTGCCGCGTCGTGCCGCTGACGGTCCAGTTCGGAAACGAGACGTTCATCGAGGGCGTCACCATCGACCGCAGACGCTTTTATGAGCGGCTGGTCGAGAGCGATGTGCTGCCGACGACCAGTCAGGCGACGCCCGCGGCGTTTGCAGCGGTGTTTGACGAGGTCGCCCGCGCCGGCGACAGCGCCGTCGTCCTCACGCTTTCCTCGAAGCTCTCCGGGACTTATCAGAGTGCCTGCATCGCGGCGGCGGAGTATGAAAACATTTATGTGGTCGACAGCCAAAATGTCGCCATCGGCACGGGCATCCTGGCACAGTACGCGCTGCGCTGCGCGGCGGAGGGCATGGACGCGAAAACGCTTGCCGCGCTTTTGGAGCGCAAGCGGGAGGATGTCTGCCTGATCGCGCTGCTCGACACGCTGGAATATCTCAAGCGCGGCGGGCGCGTGTCCAGGACCGTCGCCTTCGCGGGCGGGCTTCTGAACATCAAGCCGGTCGCGACCGTGCAGGACGGCGAGGTCCGGCTCATCGGCAAGGCACGCGGCTCGAAGCAGGGAAACAATCTGCTCACGGAGAAGATCACGCAGTGCGGCGGCGTCGATTTTGCGCTTCCGATCTTGCTCGGTTACAGCGGACTGAGCGACGCCTGCCTTCAAAAATATGTGGAGGACAGCCGCGCGCTCTGGGAAACCGGCACGGACAGGCTGGAATCGACGCTGATTTGCAGCGTCATCGGCACGCACACCGGTCCCGGTGTGGTGGCAGTTGCTTTTTTCAAAAAAAGCTGAAAAACAGAACGCGAGACGGTTTGCTTGTCCGGATGCACCGGAGGTGCCGTGATTGCGGCGACACCGCAACTGTCGCTCCGCGGGCACCATCTTTTCTCTCGCAAGAGAAAAGATGGTGGAGAAAAGAGTGCTTGGGGACGCGAAATAGCGCTGACGCGCGAAAAGGCGTGTCGTTACATTTTACGTATTATCGTTACACCGGTGGTCAAGGAACGCCCTTCGGGCGACCG
>CAKTVN010000350.1 GCA_934623545.1 uncultured Oscillospiraceae bacterium | reverse complement strand
TTCCTGCGAAAAAATGTCTTGCTCAGCATAAAAATTCCTCGCTGCCGGTCACATTTGGAGTTTTCAGATACACCCTAAAGAAAAAACACTGTGAGGTGCTGTTCATGATCTACTTCCGAAACGACTATTCCGAGGGTGCACATCCGTCCATTCTCTCCGCCCTTGCCGCCACCAATCTGGAGGCGACGCCCGGCTACGGGCGCGACCAATACTGCGAAGCCGCGCAGGACGCCGTGCGCCGGCGTTTTGCCTGCCCGGACGCGGAGGTCCATTTCATGCTCGGCGGGACGATCACAAATCTGACGCTCATCGCGGCAGCGCTCCGCCCATGGGAGGCGGTCATCGCCGCTGAGACGGCGCACATCTGCGTCCATGAATCCGGCTCCGTCGAGGCGACCGGGCACAAGATCTGCACCGTCCCGACCGCGGACGGAAAGCTGACCGCGGACGATATCCGCCGCGTCGTTCAGTCGCATCTGGACGGCGATGATGGGCATATGGCGCTGCCGCGCCTGGTCTATCTCTCCGACGCGACCGAGCTCGGCACCGTCTACACCAAAGCGGAGCTGACCGCGATCTCCGCCGTCTGCCGTGAGCTCGGGCTTCTGCTCTATCTCGACGGCGCGCGTATGGGCGCGGCACTCGTCTGCAAGGATAACGACCTTCAGCCGGAGGATTTTGCCCGCCTCTGCGACGCATTTTACATCGGCGGCACGAAAAACGGACTGCTCTTCGGCGAGGCGCTCGTGCTTGTAAACGACGCGCTCAAGCCGCACTTCCGCAACGCGCTCAAGCAGCGCGGCGGGATGCTCGCAAAGGGACGGCTGCTCGGCGTGCAGTTTGGCGCATTCTTTGAAAACGACCTCTGGCTGGACCTCGCGCAGCACGCGGACCGGGCTGCCGTCCAGCTTGCGCAGGCGATGCAGGACAAGGGCTATAGCTTCTACGCCGCGCCGTGTACCAACCAGCTCTTCCCCATCATGCCGGATGAAAAGCTCTGCCAGCTCGAGCGCACGTTTTCCTTCGAGCACACAGCAAAGGTCGACGAAACGCACACCGCTGTGCGCTTTGTGACCTCCTGGGCGACTACGCAGGGCGCGGTGGATGCGCTGATTGAGGCGCTGTGATGGAGCACATCGAGCACCCCATCCCGCCGCTCTATGACGCACAGTCGCGCGTTCTGATCCTCGGCTCATTTCCGTCGGTCAAATCGCGCGAAGCCGCCTTCTTCTATGGGCACCCGCAGAACCGCTTCTGGCGGGTGCTCGCAGACGTCCTCGGCTGCTCCGTCCCGACCGATGTCCCGGAAAAGACGCAAATGCTGCACGCGCACCACATCGCCCTCTGGGATACGATCGCAAGCTGCGACATCGAGGGCTCCAGCGACAGCAGCATCCAGAACGTCGTCCCGAACGACCTTTCTCCCATTTTCCGCGCGGCGGACATTCAGGCGGTGTTCTGCAACGGCGCGACCTCCTACCGGCTGTACTGCAAGTACATCGAGCCGAAGAGCGGCTTTCACGCGCGAAAGCTCCCCTCGACCAGCCCTGCGAACGCCGCGTGCTCTGTCGAGCGCCTGACGCAGCAGTGGAAAATTTTATCTGATTATCTGTAATGCATTACCGTGCATTTCTCCGGATTCACCGGAGGTTCCGTTTTTTGCGGTGACACCGCAACCGTGCCTCCGGCGGCATACTTTTTTCTGTCTTGCCAGAAAAAAGTATGCAAAAAAGAGGCGCAGGACGCGGAAATAGC
>CAKTVN010000349.1 GCA_934623545.1 uncultured Oscillospiraceae bacterium | reverse complement strand
AAACCGTGCGTGGGCTCGGCTACAAGGCGGTGCTGAAATGAAGGAAAAGCGCACGTTCGTACCGAAGATCCAAGACAGCCGCTTCCCGCCATCGCTGTTTTTCGTGTATCTCGGCGTGCTGCTTTTGATGAGCGGCATCCACACCGGCCTCATCGTCGGCATGAATCAGCCTGGATGGAACGACTTCTGGCAGACCGTCGTTCCCATTCTCTACTGGTCGGCGGTCGCGGGCGGTCTGACACTCTTCACCCGCCGCCAGATACAGCGAGTCTATGAAGAACCAATGCATAAGCTGGCCGAAGCGACAGAGCAGGTCGCAGGCGGCGATTTCTCCGTTTACATCCCGCCGCTGCACACCTCGGACAAGCTGGATTATCTGGATATTATGATCATGGATTTCAACAAAATGGTGGAGGAGCTCGGCAGCATCGAAACGCTGAAAACGGATTTCTTCTCCAACGTCTCCCATGAGATCAAAACGCCGCTGGCCGTCATCCAGAACAACGCCGAGCTGCTGCGCATGGAAAAGCTGAGCGATGCCCAGCGCGAGTATGCGGACACGATCTACCAGTCCTCCCGCTGCCTGTCCGATCTCATAACCAACATCTTAAAGCTCATTAAAGCTCAATAAGCTGGAAAAGCAGAACATCACGCCGGACACGCAGGTCTACGATGTCTGCGCACAGCTCGCCGAATGCGCTCTGGGCTTTGAAACGGCGTGGGAGGAAAAGGCGCTGGACTTTGATGCCGACATGGAAGACCGCGCGGAGATCGCCGACGATCCGGCGCTCATGGAGCTTGTGTGGAACAATCTCTTTTCCAATGCCGTGAAGTTCACCGAGCCGGGCGGCAGCATCACGCTGACGGAGACCTCGGATGAAAGCAATGTCTATGTGTCGGTGCGGGATACAGGCTGCGGCATGGACAAGAACACGAAAAAGCACATGTTTGAAAAGTTCTACCAGGGGGATACCTCGCACGCGATGGCGGGAAACGGTCTCAGCCTTGCGCTGGCGCTTCGGGTGCTGCAATTAAACGGTTTTCAGATCAAGGCAGAAAGCGCCCCCGGCAAGGCCAGCACGTTCACGGTCATCATGCCGAAAGCGCATAAAGAAGAGGCGGAATAAATGGAAAGCTATGATTATCTGAAGGTCACCATTGAGGACGCACTGTGCTCGCAGTATATGGACGGCTATGCAAGCTTCGGCTGGAAGCCGGACGAAAATCTGCCGAACGAAAAATCCGGAGGCAAAGTCACGCTCCACTTCAAACGCAGCCGCAGTATTTTGAACAAAACGGAGCTGACGCGCCTGCAACGGCACTATGAGGCGTGCATGCAGGAGATTGCCGCGCTGGAAGCCTCGAAAGGCTCCGTGCCGACGATCGTTTCACTCTCGTGCGGGCTGCTCGGGTGCGCATTCATGGCAGGCTCGGTCTTTGCCGTGACGGCGGCCACGCCGGTCATCTGGCTGACCATGCTTCTGGGTATTCCGGGCTTTGCGCTCTGGGGCGCGGCATATTTCGGATATCGTGGAGCCAGACGGCGCAGAACAGAGAAAATTACGCCGCTGATCGATTCCAAATATGACGAAGCCTGCGCCGTCTGCGAGAAGGCGCAACAAATATTATAAAAAGAATATCTTCGCTGCCGCCGATGAGGGAATGAAGTGACCCCAAAAAGTTAGACAAAAAAATTAAGCGCAAATTGTTCAAGCCACCGAAAGGGCTTGTTGTCTGTGAATAGCAGGCGGCAAGCCCTTTCGCT
>CAKTVN010000348.1 GCA_934623545.1 uncultured Oscillospiraceae bacterium | reverse complement strand
TTTGCGTTGAGCAAGGCATTTTTTCGCAGGAATACTGACGTATTTCAAGGAAAAATGACGCGGCACACCGCAAAAAGACCCGCTGCCCGGGTGCGTTTGGAGTTTTCAGATACACCCTAGGGTGTTGACCCATTTCTGCACTTCATCGGCGCTCGCGCCGCTGCTCAGGCGCTTTCCGGGCAGCCAGCTTGCAGCCGGGCAGACCGCCTTCAGGATGCTGTCGGTCTTTCCCATGCCGCTGCCGCCGGAGGTCGCGAAGGGAATGACGGTCTTGCCGGAGAAGTCATAGCCTTCCAGGAAGGTCTCGATGATGCGCGGCGCCTGATACCACCAGATGGGGAAGCCGATGAAGACCGTGTCATACTGCTCCATCGCGGCGACGCGCCCGGCGATGGCGGGGCGGCTCTTTTCGTCCTGCATCTCGACGGTGCTGCGGCTGCGGCGGTCGGTCCAGTCCAGATCGGCGGCGGTATACGCCGTCTCCGGCTGAATTTCAAACAGGTCGCCGCCGGTCACGGCTGCGAGCGTCTTTGCCAGACGGGCGGTCTCGCCGCTGGCGGAAAAATAGGCGATCAAAATTTTCTTCATTTTGCATACCTCCTGTTGATCAGCTTCACTTTGCGCGCGTCCTGCGCGGAAAATCACGGATGCTCCGCCGCATAGGCGAGAAGGGCATCCGTCTTTGACCAATATTGGACGCCCCAGTGCTCAAAATCCCACTGCTCCATGTATTCATTACATTCATAATCAACATAATAGAGCGTCCCGCTGTACGGGATGAAATTCGTCGGGAAATAATCGATGTTCAGCCCGCGCGGATAGAGGCGGCGGCACATTTCCAGCAGCTGCTCCTGATATTCCGCGCGCATCGTGCCGTGCAGAATGCGCTCGTAAATGGTCTCACCGGGGATGTACTGCTTGAGCAGCCGCTCGCGGTCGTGGTCGGTGTCGAGCAGCGCGGGCATCGCAATGCCGCACTGCGTCAGGCGCGCGTAGTCGCGCAGCTCGGACGAGAGCTTGTCGCCGAACTGATAATAGTCGCACGGCTCGTGATGGATCTGCTTGAGCACGAACGGCGCGTCTGCCTCGTCGCAGACGAGATAACAGTAGCCGCCCTTGCCCCTGCCGAGCAGGCGCCGGACGGTGAAGGCGGCATCATTGACCCGGAGCAGCGCTCCGGGAGCGGAAACGGACATGAAATGCCTCCAGATCAGTTCAGAAATTCGTGAAATTTCTCTTCAAACAGCTCCGCGCCATAGACTTTCAGCGCCGCGCAGTAGCTTTCATAGGCTGCGAGAAGAGATTCTGCTTCCGGCGTGAGCGTAGCGCCCCCTCCGTGTTTGCCGCCGGTGGTGGAGTGCAGAAGCTTGAAGCCGAGTCCGGCTTCCGAGGCTTTGAGAATGGTCCACGCCTTGGAATACGCCATACCCATGGACATGGCGGCTGCGCGCAGCGAATGCTGCTCACGCACACGCGTCAGAAGCGCGGCAATGCCGGGACCGAAGCATTTTTCCTCCGCGAAAATGCGCACGGAGAGCACAGGTCTTAATTTCTTTTCCATAGTTCGATGATAGCGTAAAAATTCCGCAATGTCAACGCGCGCTTGACCTGTTTTTTGGATTATGTTATTCTGATAGCAGAATATCGGAAGGGGAAATCTGTATGGAGTGGAACCGGCTGCTGCACGTGCAAAGGGGCGTGACAGCCATCATCGGAAGCGGCGGAAAGACGACGCTGATGTATCGGCTTGCGGACGAGCTTTCCACAGATG
>CAKTVN010000347.1 GCA_934623545.1 uncultured Oscillospiraceae bacterium | reverse complement strand
GTCATAGTAGGCGATCACGCCGCCGCGGTCACGCAGGATATATTCCGGCGCCTGCGCGCAGACCAGCGTCCTTGCCCCCGCGAGCACGCTCAGACAGAGCGTTGCAGTCAGTAATTTTTTCATACATAGGCTCCTTTCGGTACGTAAAAATTCCATATCCGTATCGTTCCCGCTTTTACCGGCGTCATGCGCGCGGCGCATGACGAAAGGAGGGTAAATATAAATACGTATGATATTCACAAAAAGTTTCCAAACTAATTGACATATATGATATAATGCAAAAGAATCCCTGTAAATTCACATTTCCCGAAGTGTGCATCCGGCGTGCCGGAATCTGATCGGAGGAGCAATATGGCGCAGAGAGAACAAAATCAGGCAAAGCGCAGACCCGGAGGCGCGGGGCGCGTCATCAAAACCGTCTTGAAGGTGCTCGGCACCATTCTGCTCGTGATGGTGCTGACGATGATGGTATTTGTATGCCTGTTCGCGCTCTATGTCAAAAACGACCTGTCCACGCAGATCGACTTCTCCATTGCGGACATCTCGCTCGACCAGACGACGGTCATCTACTATGAGGACCCGGATACGGGCGAAAACGTCGTGCTGCAAAAGCTCTACGGCGGCGAGAACCGCACATGGGTCGGCTATGACAAGCTGCCGAAAAATCTGATCTACGCCTGCGTCGCGATCGAGGACAAGCGCTTCTTCGACCACCATGGCGTCGACTGGATCACGACGACGCGCGCGTGCATCGACATCTTCCTCGGCAAGGGCGACGCGGGCGGCTCGACGATCACGCAGCAGCTCATTAAAAATACGACCGGCAACTGGGACGTGACCGTCCGCCGGAAGATGATCGAGATCTTCCAGGCGCTCGAATTTGAAAAAACGCATACGAAAGAGGATATCCTCGAGTATTATCTGAACATCATACGCCTCGGGCAGAACTGCTCCGGCGTGCAGTCTGCGTCACAGGTCTATTTCGGCAAAAACGTTGAGGAGCTGAGCCTTGCCGAGTGCGCCTCGCTCATCGGCATCACCAACAACCCCTCGATCTACGACCCATATATCAATCCCGAAAAAAATAAGGAGCGCCAGAAGATCATCCTCGGTGAGATGCTCAGCCAGCACTATATCACGCAGGCGCAGTATGACGAGGCGGTCAATGAGGAGCTTCAGTTCCGCAACACCAGCGGCAGCAGCGACTCGGATTCCTCCGAGTATTATTCCTATTTCGTCGATCAGGTCATTCGCGACGTGGTAAACGACCTGTGCGACAAGACAGGCTATGCCTATGACGTCGTGTACAAGATGGTCCTGACCGGCGGCTATCAGATCTACTGCACCATGAATCCGGACGTGCAGGCGGAGGTCGACCGTGTTTATCAAAACCTCAAGAACGTGCCCTCGACGGCGAGCTCGCAGCAGCTTCAGTCCGGCATCGTGATCGTCGACAACAAGACCGGCGACGTTGTGGCGCTGGCGGGCGGCGTCGGCAAAAAAGAGGGGAGCCTGACCTACAGCCGCGCGACCATGAGTCTGCTTTCTCCCGGCTCGACCATCAAGCCGGTCGCGGTCTACGCCCCGGCGCTGGAGCTCGGGCTCATCACGCCCGCGACGGTCTATGACGACACGCCCTACAGCTTTACCGATACGGCGTCCTGGCCCAAAAACTCCGACTCCACCTATCGCGGGCTGATGTCGATCAACGACGCGATGTGCTATTCCATCAACACCATTCCCGTCAAGCTTGTGGCGGAGATGACGCCGGAATACTGCTACACGTTCGC
>CAKTVN010000346.1 GCA_934623545.1 uncultured Oscillospiraceae bacterium | reverse complement strand
CGCGCGTCAGCGCTATTTCGCGTCCTGCGCCTCTTTTTTGCATACTTTTTTCTGGCAAGACAGAAAAAAGTATGCCGTCGGAGACACAGTTGCAGTGTTACTGCAAAAACGACACCTCCGGTGAATCCGGAGAAAGCCTCCCGCATCCTCCGGATGCGCTCCCTCCGCGCCTCCGGCGCGGCAGCCCCTGTGCCTGCGGCACAGATGAGGTGTCCCCTCCTCCCGAGGTGACGAGCTTGCGCGCTGCGCGCTCATTCCACCGGCTGATTCACGACGCCCATGAACAGCGGCTGTTCGTTCTCGGCAGTCACGACGAACAGGAAGGGGCGGTCGAAGGTCAGCTCAATGATCTCCTCCTGCGGCATTTCCGCCGACTCGGCGACCATCTCCACCGTAAAGGCACTCGCCTCACAGCCCTCCTCGTCGATCTTGACGCGCGCCGCGTGGGTCGCCTCAGAGACCGCGAGATTCTGCATCTTCTCGCCGACCAGCGGACTGAAATCGGAGGCGGAAGCGTCAAAAACATCCTCCACGCCCAGCGCGCGGAGCCCGTCGATGAGGTCAAAGTCCGCCGATACATCGAACTTCGGAAGCGCCAGCTTCAGGCGTACATCGGACTGCTGCTCCCAGTCGCCGCCGGAGGTCAAAAACTGCTGCGTCTGCGCATCCATCAGCAGATCGTCCGTGGTATAGCCCTCACGCGGGAGCAGGAGCCACATCGCGCCGCCGTCTTCAAAGCGCAGGCGCGTCGCCTCGAACTTATCGCCCCAGTAGTAGTCGCCTTTGTCGTCGGAATGCAGGAAGCTGCACACCGTGTCGCCGGACGGCGCGTGGAAGGTCTCGTCCGCGGTCGCGCCCTCATAGAACTTCTCGCTCCAGCTTGCACGGAAGTAGAGCGTGGCGGCGAGCGCGATCACGGTCTCGGGGCGAAGATTGACCCCGTCGGCGGCATCCTTCAAAAGTCCGCCGGTCTGTTCGTTGAGCCAGTCATGCAGGGCGTCGTTCATCGCGTCGCTTCCCATCTCGCCCTGAAACGCCGAGGCGTAATACGCCTGCGCCAGCGTATCCAGCGTCTGCTGGTCAAACGAAACGTCCTGATTGAGCCAGAGCGACGAGGCAAGGATGCTCGTCGTCAGCCCGTCGTCGCAGTAGGTCGACTCCCACAGCGCAGACGCCTTCTTCCGCAGCCCCTCGATGCTCTGCGCGCCAAGCAGATCAAGGATCTGCTGCCGGCTCTCGCCGCCGGTGCATTCCGCCAGCATCGCGAGGGCGAGATAGACATTCAGCGGCGAATAGACGCGGTTTTCCGTGCCCGCGCCGCTCAGATATTCCCCGGCGGTGGCGAGATAGAACGCATCCATGCCGTCGTTCCAGCCGTCGTCCTGATTCAGCCGCATTTCACGGTCGGTGTGCCACGCCTCATAGGCTTGATCGTAAGCGTCAAAGTCCAACTCACCGTCCTTCAGGTAGTCATCCAGGTTCGGCTTGGCTGCGGTCTCTGGCTTCTGCACGCTGGTGAGCGTCTGCACGGTGCCCGGCTTCTTATCCGCAGCCGGCGTGCCCGGCGTATCCGTCGTGCCGCCGTTCCCCGCTGTGCAGGCGGCAAGTGACGCCATTGATGCCAGCGCCAGAAGCGCCGCGAGCGCCCGTTTGAGCGAATATCTCTTTCTAAGCGAATATCTCTTTCTATGTGTTTGCTTCATATCGAAAAGCCTCCTTCATCGGTTCTCATACTATTTTCTGATTAAATTCTTTAATCAGAAAGGTTCCGCCTTTGGCGTAACCGATTCCGTGATTTTGAT
>CAKTVN010000345.1 GCA_934623545.1 uncultured Oscillospiraceae bacterium | reverse complement strand
GCGGTATACAGACGAAAAAGCCGTATGTGGAAAATACGGCTTGTTTCCGGATATCGCGGAATGGAAGGGGAAGATCCTTTTCATAGAGACCAGCGAGGAAAAGCCCGCACCGGATCTATATGAAAAGGAGATCGCCGTTCTAAAAGAAAAAGGCGTCTTTGACGTTGTCAGCGGCGTTCTGGTCGGAAAGCCGCAGGACGAGGTATACTACGAGGAATATAAGCGCATTCTTGTGAAAACGGTGGACCGTCCGGAGCTGCCGATCGTCTACAACGTGAATTTTGGTCATGCAGCGCCAAGATGCGTTTTGCAGTACGGCGCGCTGGCAAGCGTGGATATGCAGAAGAAAACGATCCAGTGTAAAAGGATCTGACTTCACTATTTTTCATACACCCGCTGCTGGTAGTCCTTCCACTGCGGCAGCGGTAAATTTTCGTTCAGGCTTTTCTGAATATCCTCGTAGTAATGTATCTTCCGCAGCACGTGCGCATAAGCCTCCTTCAGCTGCGCGATCTGCGCGGTCACGGACTCCTTCCGCTGCTGCAAAAGCGTCAGAATATCGTCCAGATGCGCCGCCTCGTCCGCCTCATACGCAAAGAACTGCTTGAGCTCGTTGATCGTCATCCCCGTGTTCTTAAAGCAGCAGACGGTGCGGAGCCGGTTGACGTGCCCGTCCGTGAAAACGCGCTGCCCGGACGGCGTTCTTCCGACGTTGGTCAGAATGCCCTCCTCCTCGTAATACCGGATGGTCGACGCGGGGAGACCGAACCGCTCTGAAATTTCCCGGATCGTGTATTCCTTCATCTTTCCGTCCTTCCCGAAATTTTCTCTTGACTTCAAGTATACTTGAAGAGATAGGATATGTAAAGAAAATCATCCGCATTGGAGGAACCGTCATGTATCACGCACAGGAAACACGCTATCAGTCCATGCGCTATGCGCGCTGCGGAAGCAGCGGGCTCAAGCTGCCAGCCGTTTCGCTCGGCTTCTGGCACAATTTCGGCGACACGTCGCCCTATGAGAACATGAAGCAGCTCTGCTTCACCGCCTTTGATCACGGCATCACGCATTTTGATCTCGCGAACAATTACGGACCGAACCCCGGCAGCGCGGAGCGCAATCTCGGGCGCATCCTCCGCGAAGAGCTCAGTGCCTATCGCGACGAGCTGATCATCAGCACCAAAGCCGGCTACGAAATGTGGGACGGACCTTACGGAAACTGGGGCAGCAGAAAGTATCTTCTCGCAAGCCTTGACCAGAGCCTACAGCGCTTGGGGCTTCCGTATGTCGACATCTTCTATCACCACCGCATGGATCCAGACACGCCGCTCGAGGAGACCATGAGTGCTCTTGCGCAGGCGGTCACGTCCGGCAAGGCGCTGTATGTCGGGCTTTCCAATTACGACGGCGCGACGCTTGAGAAAGCCGCCAAAATTCTAAGCGACCTTCGCTGCCCGTTTATTATCAACCAGAACCGCTATTCCATCTTCGACCGGACGATCGAGCGAAACGGCTTGAAGCAGACCGCCGCAAGGCTCCAAAAGGGCATCATCGCCTTCAGCCCCCTCGCGCAGGGAATGCTGACCGACCGGTATCTGCACGGCATCCCGGAGGACAGCCGCATCAAAACGGACGGTCGCTTCCTGCACGCAGCGGACCTGACGGAAAAGCGTTTACAGCAAATTCGCGCCCTGAACGATCTTGCGTCCGAGCGCGGGCAGACGCTTGCCGAAATGGCGCTCAGCTGGATCTTGCGCGACGGCGTCGTGACGAGCGTCCTGATCGGCGCGTCCAAGCCGTCTCAGATCCTGGAC
>CAKTVN010000344.1 GCA_934623545.1 uncultured Oscillospiraceae bacterium | reverse complement strand
CCAAATGTGAATCCAGCGAAGCGATTCACATTTGGAGAGGAGAAACAACGAAACGGACGAGCTTTGCCGCTTGCGGCGAAGCGAGGGATGTGCAGTTTGTTTCGACGACGCGTCCGGGGATTTCCCAGACCTGCGCATATTCCGCGTGTACAGGCATATGCTGGAACAAAAGGGAAGGGGAGTGCTGTGATGAAAAAATCGGGAAACGACGTGGTGTGGAAGCTCTGCCTGCACGGGCTTGGGATCGCCTTCGGCGTGACGCTGCTGCTGATGGCGGCGGCGTCCGCACTGGTGCTTGCGGGCGTATTGAAGCCGGGAGGCATCGGCGCAGCGGCGTCTGTCTGCGCGGCGGCGGGGAGCTTCGCCGGGGCGCTGTATGCTGCCAAACGGCGCGACACGCAGAAGCTCGTGACCGGCATGGCGCTCGGCGGCGTATTTGACCTTCTGCTGCTCTTTGGGAATCTGCTGTTCGTCGATACGCCGCCGGTCGGCTTTGCTGCGATCTGCTTGCCGACGCTCGGCGCGGCGCTGATCGCCTGTGTGCTTTCCAGCCGGACGGTACGCAAGCCTGTGAAGACTCGGCGAAAATGACGGAGATTCTGCGAGCTGCGTCGTAAGTGTAAATTTGATTTACCTCATGCAGTTATGAAGGAAATCCTGCATATTCCAGATTTAGAAAGCGCAAATGCAAAATCCACCAGATATGGTGGAATGCTGCACCACGACGCAAGACTATCATACGTCGTGGTTTACTGATTTACATAACGCAATTTACATAATACATTGTCATAATTAACAAATTTTTAAGAATTGCGCTTTATGCCTTGAAATCAAAGGGAAAATGCGGTATATTATCACCACCGGACGGAGAACGGTCCAGTAGAAATAATTTTGATATCATAATCCGCTGCGCGTTGCGACGCGCAATTTTATTTCTGCTTTTTCTCCCCGGCGGTACTTTTCCAGATGAATACCGCTTCTTGTTTTGATTCATTTCGCTGCACCTACATCTTGTGGTATCCATGCATTTCGCTTCGGAAGGACAGCCGTATGACAGACATCATCAGCCGCTACGAGGACTATCTCGTACAGATCAAACACGCATCGAACAACACGATCTCCTCTTACATGAGGGACATTCATCAGTATGCGTCATATCTTGTTTCTGCTGGCTCGGATGTTCTGGATGCGACGCAGCAGACGGTTGCCTCTTACATCTCGTGGCTTCAGAACCGCGGGAAATCCCCCGCGACGGTCTCGCGCAGTCTGGCTTCGCTGAAGAGCCTCTATCAGTACGCGCTCAGCGAGGACGAGATCGACCAGAACCCGGTACATAACATCCATCTGGAAAAGCCGGAGAAGAAGCTGCCCCAGATCCTGACCGGCAAGGAGGTCGAGCTTCTGCTGGAGCAGCCGAAGTGCTCGGATATGAAGGGCTTCCGCGATAAAGCGATGCTTGAGGTCCTTTACGCAACGGGCATCCGCGTGAGCGAGCTGATCAACCTCAACTATGACGACGTAAGCCTTTCGGGCGGCTTCATCCGCTGCTCCGGCAACGGAAAAACACGCATCATTCCGCTCTATCCCGAGGCGCTTCAGGCGCTGTCCGATTACATGGAGGATGTCCGCCCGAAGATGATCGCCGAGCCGACGGAGCAGTCGCTTTTCGTGAACGTTTCCGGCGAGCGGATGTCGCGTCAGGGCTTCTGGAAGATCATCAAGTATTATCAGGAGAAGGCGCACATCGACAAGGACATCACCCCGCACACCCTGCGGCACAGCTTTGCGGCGCATCTGCTGGAAAACGGTGCGGATCTGCGC
>CAKTVN010000343.1 GCA_934623545.1 uncultured Oscillospiraceae bacterium | reverse complement strand
AGCCACAGCTGCCGTGCGTCGCCGCCGATCACGGCGATCCGTTCGATCATAAGCATCCCTTCTTTCCGACTCATACTATGCGGCGGGCCGCGCGTGTGCGAAAAAAATCCCGCCGCGGCGCGGTGGGAAAGTAAGAGATCGATCTATATTTACTATTTATATTGTATACTACGGCTCAGCCGATGAACCATTGCGTCCAGTAGCCGCCATTTGCCGCGTAGCCGACGCCGGTCTGCGTGAAGGACGCCGAGAGGATGTTGGCCCGGTGCGACGGGGAGTTCATCCACGCGCCGACCACGGCGGCGGGGGAGTCATAGCCCATGGCGATGTTTTCCCCAGCGTATGTATACGACACGCCGAACGACTGCATCATGGAAAACGGCGAGCCGTAGGTGGGGCTCTCGTGTGAGAAGTAGCCGCCGGTGCGCAGATCGTCCGACTTGACGCGCGCGTAGGCGCACAGGTCGCTGCGCAGCGTGAGCGCGGGCAGGGAATAGCGGGTGCGCTCGGCATTCACGAGCGAGACGACCTGCTGCTCATAGCTCGACACGTCCGCCGCCTGCGCGGCGACGCCAAGGCTGACGAGAAGTGCCAGCGCGAGCAAAAGAATACTGAGTTTTCGTTTCATGGTATTACCTCCTTCTCCTTCGTTTTAATGCAAAGGCTGGGAAAATGCAAGCTGTAAATCCTGCCGGAGTAGGAAGGGACCGGACAGACAAGAACTTTTCGACAAAAACGTGCAACTCCGTCCGCCTGCGCTTGTGTTTTGCGGTACGGCTGTGCTATACTCTAGGGTGTATTCTCCCAACTGCCAACGCACCCGGACAGCGGGCCTTTTCACGCTGCGCCGCGCCATTTTTCCTTGAAATACGTCAGTATTCCTGCGAAAAAATGTCTTGCTCAGCACAAAAATTCCTCGCTGCCGGTCACATTTGGAGTTTTCAGATACACCCTATGAACTTTTGCATAAAAAGACGCATGGCGTATCTGCAACCGGATTTACGCAGATACGCCACACGTTGTGATCCTATTATACGGGATGTCTGCAAAAATTTCAAATGTTTTTTGCGTTTGCTTCAGGGAGGAAGCGGCGCGGCGCTTATTCCGCGTCGATGCGCCAGCCCTCTGCCTGCTCGCAAATTTCTGTGGAGCGGCGGTAGAGCCCGTTCTGCCGGAGCAGCTCCGCGTGCGTGCCGTGCTCCGCGAGCTGCACGTCCGCCACGACGAGGAGCTGGTCGGCGTTCTGGACGGTGGCAGGGCGCAGGCGCAGCCCCTCCAGAATGCTGTACGACATCGCGTGCGAGACGCCGGTGGACAGCGCGAACAGGAGAATTTTCGTCGCGTAGACCGCGAGCTCGATCATACACCACGAAATGACTGCGGCGGCGGTCGCCGTCCCGGCGACGAAGAGGCAGAGTATCCGGTACATACAGTAGAACGGGACCAGCCCCGCCGCGACGCTCAGTACGGACAGGACAACGGATGGGATCATCTGCTTCTGCTTGCCCTCTGCATAGGGTGTATTCTTCCAACAGTCAAGGCACCCTGACAGCGGGGCTTTTTGCGCTGTGCTGCGTCATTTTTCCTTGAAATACATCAGTATTCCTACGAAAAAATGTCTTGCTCAACGCAAAAATCCCTCGCTGCCGGTCACATCATGAGTTTTCAGATACACCCTTGGACTGTGCGCCGGGAGCTGCGCCCGGCTCTGCGAGCTTGGGGATGAACGCCTGTGCGATCTTGCCCTTACCGCGGTGCTTGATGTAGAAATAGCCGATGACGCTGAACACGACCGCGCCGATAAAATTGACGAACAGATCCTCCATCGTGTCATACAG
>CAKTVN010000342.1 GCA_934623545.1 uncultured Oscillospiraceae bacterium | reverse complement strand
CGTATAAAGGAGGATACGAGTATGCTGCTGATCCTGCTGATCGCCGCCGGGACGGTTCTGGAAACCGTCTTCATCATGCAGTCCTACCGCCGCCGGAGCGCATCGAGCATCGTCTCCAAAACGCTTGCATCCGCGTGCTTCGTGCTGCTCGCGATGCAGTGCATCCGCATCCGTGGTTCCAGCGAATATGCCGCTCTCACCTTCTGGGGGCTGGTCTTCGGAATGCTCGGCGACGCGCTGCTTGCCTTCCGCTTCCTGTGGAGGAAAACGCACGACCTGTTCTTCGTCTCCGGGACGCTCGCCTTCTTCACCGGGCACATTTTCTATATCCTCGCGATTTTGAAGCTCGCCCCGGACGCATGGCAGTATGCCATCCCCGTTGCATTGATCGCGCTCGGCGTCGCCGGATTTTACTCCAATGCGAAGGACGTGCGCGCCGGAAAGATCCTGCCGCTTGGCGTGATCTATATCGGCGAGGTGCTCTTCATGGCGGCGTGTGCGCTCTGCGGCGCGCTTCAGGTCTCCAGCCGGGCGCTGTTCATGTTCTTCCTAGGCGGGCTGTGCTTCTCGCTGAGCGACAATATGCTGGTCGTGCTGTCCTTCGGTAAAAACGACAACGTTTATCGCAACGCGATCCTGCACGTCCTGTATTACATGGCGCAGATCTTTATCGCGCTCAGCATTCTTTTCCTGTGACGTGAAAGCATTGAAAATGCAGCGTTTTTCCGGGCTCTACTCAAGGTAGAGTCCGGTTTCTATGTTTTCGGGAGGCAGCTCGACCGTTTCTTCCCTTCCGCTTTCAAACACGAGAGCCGGTGTCCTTGGCTTTCGGGTGCTTTTCCTGTAGCGCACAGCTATACTGAGTCCAGCACCAAGTACCACAGAAAGGATGATCCCTATCCAACCGCTATTCATCTTCGGTGATTCCGTCATCAAGGGCGTCATGCACGCGGAGGGCAAGTACAAGCTCTGCGACGACCATGATTTTGCGTCGCTCCGAGACGCGGGCTTTGCGGCGCACAACTTTTCCAAAATGGGCGCGACCATCCGGACCGGACTGGATATTCTGCGGCGCAAGCTGCCCGATGCCTGCGAAGAGGGTACGATCGTCCTGCTTTCGTTCGGTGGAAACGACTGTGACTACGATTGGGAGCGCGTCGCCGCCGACCCAGAGGGTGAGCATCACCCGCATCTGCCGCCGGAGCAGTTTGTCTCGCTCTATCGTGAGCTGATTGAGACTGCCCGCGCCCGCGGCGCGCAGGTTGCCGTCGCAACGACGGTCCCCATCGACGCCGAACGCTATATGCAGACCATTTCGCGTGACCGAAACGGAGAGAATATTCTGAAGTGGCTTGGCGACGTTTACCGCCTCTACCGCTGGCAGGAATATTATAATGCCCTGTCCTCTGCACTCGCGCAGTCTGCCGGCTGCCCGCTGTTGGATGTCCGCTCGAAGTTTGTGCAAAGCGTACACTTCCCTGCTCTCCTGTCGGACGATGGTATCCATCCCTCGGCAGAAGGGCACACGCTGCTGCACCGGACACTCGCTTCCCTGCTCGCGGGTCTGCCGGACTGAACGCGTCCATTTGGCTGATTTTCGCACGTCTGACTGCTCTGTGCGCCCTTTTCGGCTTGCATTTCTGGGCTGGCTATGATATAATCCCTGTCGTGACGAAATGGGTGCGTGGGCGCTTTTTCTGCGCCTGCGCAAAATTTCAGTGGTTTGGGAGCGTAGCAGTATCCGGGACAGGGTAAGGCGAAACGCCGCAAAGCCTTGTAACACCTGCACTTGCGGGATTCTTTTCGATTGCCAAGATCGGCACAAAAGCACCTTTGACCACATGGCTGACT
>CAKTVN010000341.1 GCA_934623545.1 uncultured Oscillospiraceae bacterium | reverse complement strand
GTTGAATATTTGACGTATGGAAGTCGAGACAGACGCAGAGTATTTCGACTACCTCGCCGGTCTATCCCAATTCGCATCTGCAACGCGTCTTTAATCGCGTTGAAATAACTTTTGCACAAACCAAACTCCGGGAATGATCCAAGAAGGGGACCTCAGTCCCCTTCTTGGTCGTTTTAAGGGGATTCCAAAGGGGGAAATCGAAATCCCCCTTTGGCGCTTTCTTTTTACCGCCAGCGACTTTTTCTTTGCCGTGCAAAGAAAAAGGGGCTGAATCGTGCCCCGCGCCCTTTGGGCACGGTCGGGCGGACAGGGTCGTCCGCCCCTACAAGTTTGCGCAAACAGGCAAAAGCGCCCCGCGCACTTTGTGCGCGGATAAGGTGTCCCCCCCCCTTCGGATGACGAGCCTCGCGTCCTTCGGGCGCGGCAGTCCCTGTGCCTGCGGCAACAGATGAAGCGTCACCCCTCCGGGGTGATGCTCCCGCGCCCTGCGCATTCCCCTTGCGAAATCCCGCTCCGCGTGGTATGATGGTGTTCACAGACAAAATCCAATTCATTCCACTTCCGCTCCTCACGGAGCCAGCGCGAAAGGCGGACACCAAATGACTTATCAGATCATCTCCGACAGTACCTGCGATCTCAGCCCGGAGCAGATCCGGAAATACAACATCAAGCTCATGCCGCTCTACGTCCATCTCGGGGACAAGGACTACCGCGACGGCATTGACATCCACCCGGACGATATCTACGCCCATGTTGCCGCCGGCGGCGACCTCGCGGCGACCGCTGCCGTCAATCTGGCGGATTACGTACAGGTCTTTTCCGAATACGCCCGGCGCGTGGATTTCGTGCTCCACATCGATATTTCCTCCGATTTTTCCTGCTGCTATCAGAACGCGCGGCTTGCCGCGGCGGACTATGACAATGTCTACGTTGTCGACTCCCGCAATCTCTCCACCGGGCACGGTCTGGTCGTACTGGAGGCGGTGCGTCTCGCCGAGAGCGGTATGCCACCGGAGCAGATCGTCGAAGCGCTCAACCGCCTGACGGCGCGCGTGCGCGCAAGCTTCATCCTCGACCGGCTGGACTATATGAAAAAGGGTGGGCGCTGCTCCGCCGTCACGATGCTCGGCGCGAATCTGCTGCGCCTGCGTCCCTGCATTCAGGTCAAGGACGGCAAAATGGGTGTAGAAAAGAAATACCGCGGCAGCTTTGAAAAGTGCGTCCGCGACTATATCACCGACCGCCTCGCCGGACGGACCGATCTCGACCTGCGCCGCGTTTTCATCACACACTCCGGCGTCAGCCCCGAGATCGAGGCGCTTGCTGTACAGACCGTGCGCAGCCTTCAGCCGTTTGAGGAGGTCTGCGTCACCCGCGCCGGCTGCACCGTCTCCAGTCACTGCGGTCCCGGCACACTCGGCGTGCTGTTTATTGAAAAATAATTCGTAATTCGCCACCCGAAGGGCGTCGCCTTATCCGCACGCATAGCGTGCGGGGAACGGTTCAACGGCGCTTTCTTTCTCAGCATGAGGAAGAAAGCGCCGTTGACGGTCGAAAGAAAGAATGGCAAAGGGGGATTTGCGTCGGGACAAACTTCACATCCCTCACCCTGCCGCAAGCGGCAGGTCTCGTCCGTTTCGTTGTTCCTCCTTTTCCCGCACGAACCGCTTCGCTGGGTTCGCGCGGGAGCCCTTGCCCCTTTGCAATCCCCCTTAATACTATTTTCTGATTAAATTCTTTAATCAGAAAGGTTCCGCCTTTGGCGTAACCGATTCTGTGATTTTGATAAAATCACGGAATTGCGTCTCATAATGATCTTCATATTAAAAACTTCCATTCCATGAATGAAAGTTTTTAATTGAATATCAGTATCAAATAT
>CAKTVN010000340.1 GCA_934623545.1 uncultured Oscillospiraceae bacterium | reverse complement strand
GCCGCCGCCTGCTGCGGTACCCTTGACGTTCATGGTCGGGCCGCCGGAGGGCTGACGCAGGCAGCCGCCGACATTCTTGCCGAGTTTGCCGAGGCCTTCGATCAGGCCGAGGGCCGTGGTGGACTTGCCTTCGCCGAAGGGGGTCGGGGTGATGGCGGTGACTTCGATGAACTTGCCGTCGGGCTTATCCTTCAGGCGCTTCATGACCTTGATGAAGTCGATCTTCGGGGTCTTGCCGTAGGGGATGATCTCATCGGGCAGCAGCCCGAGCTTCTCGCGGAAATAATCCACGGAAGGCAGTGCCTTTTCTGCTTCCTCTGCGATCTGCCAGTCCTTGTACACAGTCGGGTCGAGCGTGACGTGCCCATCCTCGTGTACGTACTTGCCATCAACGAAATTGATTGCCATGGTGTGTTTCCTCCTTAAGGAATCCGCCGGGGTCTTAACACCCCCGGGGGAGAAATATGTTTGGCGCCGCGCTTCCAAAATCCACGTACCTCGGCGTCTCGAATCGATATTTTTTTATCGGTTCGACCATAGCATACCACTAACTTTCCCGGAAGTCAATCTTGAAATAACAATTCGTGATTCTGCACGGAAAGGGACCTCTGACTTTGGGCAGTATAGCAGAAGTCCGTTGCCTTATACAAAAGGCAACGGACTTTTTGTGCAAATGTCACGAGCTTTTCGCAGGCGCACTGCGGCTCAGTTTTTCTTCTCCGCAGCGGTTTTTTCGGTCACGACGGCATGGCTTCGGACGAAGCCGATCGCCTTTTTCATGCGGATATTTGCCGCGATCTGGGTCTCATAATCGTCGCTGAGATACGGACGCAGCTGCTCGAGCGTCATGCCGTTCTGGCTGCAAATCCCGGCAAGCTCCTGCGCGATCTCCTCGGCGCTCGCGCGCAAGCCCTCGAGCAGCGCGATGCGTTCCGCCGCGCGCTGGATGCGGAGGCTGGTCTGCGCCTCGGGCTTCGCGTCCTCGCGCAGCTGCGCCTCGGTCGAGCCGGTGAACTGGCAATAGGTCTCCAGCGTCAGTCCCTTGCGCGCGAGCTGCGAGCGCAGAAGCTCGATCTGCGCGTCCACGCCCGCCTCCAGCTCCGCCTCGGTCGGCGTATAGTCCAGCGTCGAGGCGACCTGGCGCATCAGACTGTCCTGAAGCTCGATCTCGGCGCGCTCTTCATAGTATTCGTGCAGCGTATCGCGCAGCCGCCCGCGCAGCGCCTCGAGCGTCGGACACTGACCGACCTCCTGCGCGAAGGTATCATCCAGCGCATACTGCTCTTTTTGATGAATTTCGTGAATTTTGCAGCGAAACTCCGCTTCCTTGCCCGCGAGCTCCTTTGCGCGGTAATCTGCCGGGAAGGTCACGCGGACCGTGACCTCTTCGCCGATCTTCGCGCCGACCAGCTGCTCCTCAAAGCCCGGGATGAACATCCCGCTTCCAAGCGTCAGCGACTGCTTTTCCGCCGTGCCGCCCTCAAACTGCACGCCGCCGCAGTAGCCCGCGTAGTCCAGCACGACCTCGTCGCCATTGCGCGCCGGGCGGTCCGTGACCGGGCGGATGCGCGGCGTCTGCTGAAGCCGCACAAGCTGGCGGTCGACCTCTTCCTCTGTGACGGGGACGTGCTCCAAGGTGCCCTTGAGGGCTTTATAAAGAAATTCCATTGTGTTCTCCTTTTTATGCAAATTCCTTCTCCGGATGCACCGGAGGTTCTGTGATTGCGGTGACACCGCAGCTGTCGCTCCGCGGGTCCTATCTTTTCTCTCGCAAGAGAAAAGATAGGGGAGAAAAGAGTGCTAGGGGACGCGAAATAGCGCTGACGCGCGAAAAAACAGGTCGTTACATTTTACGTGTTGTCGTTTCCCTGTCCGTAGTCCGAACGCCCTTCGGG
>CAKTVN010000339.1 GCA_934623545.1 uncultured Oscillospiraceae bacterium | reverse complement strand
AACGCATTGATGCGCTCGAAGGTGTACTTGTGGAAGCCCTCGACGTCGCCGGGCTGGATGGCGCCGAAGATCATGGCGGCGCGGACGACCAGGGAGATGACGTGACCGACGGACCAGATCTCCTCGCCGACCGGAACGACACGGACGGGGAAGCCCATCGAAATGCCAGCCTCGACAGCCTGCTCGATGATGCCGCCGATCAGGAATACGAAAATACCGCGGGACTGATAGCCCTTGATGGTCTCGACTGCCTCTTCCGTGGAGGGAGCAGGTCCGATCATGACAACGAAGCCGGGGATATCGCCGGTGACCAGCGGGACGCCGAGTTCACGGACCTCCGCGTCGGTGAAGTGACCGTGATAGTTGGTGCCTTCATACGGAGTCTGGGTCTTGACATACTTGCACGCTTCGATCATCTCGGCGGCGATGGCGGTGCCGACGCCGGACTGGAAGATGGAGTGGGTGCGCGGCTCGCGAAGCATCATTGCCTTGACGTCGGCAAGCGCGTCCTGAAGCTCTCCCGTCGTGGTGACCTTCTTGCCAATGTATGCGTAGATGCAGGCAAGGAAGTATGCGGTCGAGGGCATGGTCAGCGCGGCGTCGCGCCCAACCTCGGCAACGATTTTATTGACTTCTTCCTCGGCTTTGGCGAACATCTCGTCAGAGCCGTTGAAGACGCGTTCAAACAATGTCTTCATTGTGCGTTCATTCCTTTCAGATCAGATTCATTCTTCAGAATCGATTTTTGCCTTGATGGCGCGGATCTGTTCCAGCGCCTCGGGGCTGCAATCATAGGGGGAAAGTCCCTTCCGGTCGGCGTCGATGACGTCGGGGTTGTAGCGGATGAAGCCGAGCAGGTCCTCCTCGGGAATGCGGCTGCGGACAAACGCACGGTCGGAATCGTCACGGATCTTGTTGGCGACGACGCGGACCTTGTGAATGCCGAGATCAGCGGCGAGCTTTTTGACCTTTTCATAGGTCTGGACGCTGCGCGCGCCGGGCTCGATGACGACGATGAACTGATCGACCATACTTGCCGTCCCGCGTCCGAGATGCTCGAGCCCCGCCTCCATGTCCATGACGACCACGTCGTCCTTGCGGAAGACGAGCGTAGACAGAAGCGCCTTGAGCATGACATGCTCCGGGCAGACGCAGCCGCTGCCGCCGGTATCGACGGTGCCCATGACGAGAAGCTTGACGCCGTTAATTTCCTTCGCGAGCTTGTCCGGCAGATCCGAGACCTCCGGGTTGAGCTTGTAAAAGGAATTCTGATCGTTGACGCCGGTGCGCTCCTTGGCGAGCTGCTTCATTTTTGAGACGGGGACGATGGAGTTGACCTCCTCCTCGCTCAGCCCGAGCGCCAGACCGAGATTTGCGTCAGGGTCGACGTCGGCTGCGAGGACGGTGCGTCCTTCATCGGCGTAAAGCCTTGCCAGAGTGGAGGCAAGCGTCGTTTTGCCGACGCCGCCCTTGCCGGTAATTGCTACTTTCATAGGGGAAGCGACCTTCTTTTCTAAAAATCAGATGCCGAGTGCGGCGCGCTTGGCTTCGATGCATTCGATCATCTTATCGCCGAGCTTTTCGATGTCGGTCTCAACGACGAAGTGCGCCTCGACCCATTCCTTACAGCCGGTCCCGCCCTGAAGCAGCTCCGTGATCTCGGAAGAGCCCTTGGAGTAGGGGTCAACGCCGAGGTAGGTGTCGATGCCGGTGGCGACGACGTAGTTGCCGATGGAGACTGCCTTTTCGGACATCCATTCCGGTGCGCAGCCGCACAGCGGGATCTGGGAGATGTTGATGCCCCAGTCCTTGGCGATGTCGGAGGCGAGGATCATCATACGGGAGATATCGACGCAGGAGCCCATGTGCAGGACGGGCGGAATGCCGACCAGCTCACAGACACGGCGCAGACC
>CAKTVN010000338.1 GCA_934623545.1 uncultured Oscillospiraceae bacterium | reverse complement strand
TATCAAAATCACGGAATCGGTTACGCCAAAGGCGGAACCTTTCTGATTAAAGAATTTAATCAGAAAATAGTATGAGAGACGAAAGCTCCCCCTGACGAAACGTCAGGGGGAGCTTTGCGCTTGCATTCAGCCGCTGCGAGTACAGAACGTCAGAGGCAGCTTTGCAGCGCGCAGAGCAGCAGCTTCGCGTTTTTCCCGGCGGCGCAGGCGAGCTGCTCCAGAAGAGCGGCGTGCTCCTCGCTGCGCGAGGCATAGCGCCGGTAAAGCTCCGCCGCGCAGAGCTCCTCGCGGTACGCCTGCCGCAGCGCCTCGGCAAGGCACTGCACGCACGGAGGCTTCACCCATTCAGCGCAGGGCTTTCGCCCTGCCATCAGAAAATGTACCGCCGCCAGCCGCCGCGCGGCGCAGCACTTTTCCTCCGCCAGCTGCAAAAGTGTCCGGCGCACGCAGCCGCGCGCTGTGCGGGCAAAGGACCGGTATGTCGCCGCGGCGCGCAGCTGCGCCGTATACAGCTCCTGCGCCGCGCATTCATCAAAAATCGGGATGTCGCGCCGGTTCAGACGCTCGCACGCCGTCGGCGCGGCGGACTCGGATGTCCGCGCGGTCTGCGCCGCCATGACGCGGCTCCAGACGCGCTGCTCCTGTTTGGGGTCGATTGGCTGTGTCAAAATACTCCCTCCTTCCGTCCATCCTATGCCGCGGCGGGGAAGCGGTGCCTGCATAGCATAATTTTTCCGTATCCGCCGTAATTTTTCATGAATTTTAAGTGGAAAGTCCTTGTAAATGCGCGAAGACTGTGTTAAAATACAACTTTGTTGAGAATTTCAAAGGGAATCGGCGCACCGGGTCGAGAGGCGGCGCCGCAGAAAGAAAGGGGCTTCCTTATGACCCAGGATAAGATCCGTAATATTGCAATCATCGCACACGTCGACCACGGCAAAACGACGCTGGTCGACCAGATGCTGAAGCAGGGCGGCGTTTACCGCGAGAATCAGGTCGTTGCTGAGCGCGTTATGGACTCCGGCGATCTTGAGCGCGAGCGTGGCATCACCATCCTCGCGAAGAACACGGCGGTTCACTATAAGGATTATAAGATCAACATCGTCGACACGCCGGGTCACGCCGACTTCTCCGGCGAGGTCGAGCGCATTCTGAAGATGGTCGACGGCGTTCTGCTGCTGGTCGACGCGGCGGAGGGACCCATGCCGCAGACCCGCTTCGTGCTGCAAAAGGCGCTGGAGCTGGGGCACAAGGTCATCGTTGTCGTCAACAAGATCGACCGGCCCGACGCGCGCGTGCATGAGGTCATCGATGAGGTGCTCGAGCTGCTGCTCGATTTGAACGCGACGGATGAGCAGTTTGAGTCGCCGACGATCTTCTGCTCGGCCCGCGAGGGCACGTCGTCCTATACGCCGGACGAGAAGGGCACGGATCTGGTGCCGCTGTTTGAGACGATCGTCAACTACATCGACCCGCCCACGGGCGATGAGAACGGTAATCTGCAGCTGCTGGTGTCGTCCATCGACTACAACGAGTTTGTCGGGCGGATCGGCATCGGGCGCATCGAGCGCGGAAAGGTGCGGCAGAACCAGGAGGTCATCGTCTGCGATTACCATGATCCGGAGATGAAGGAAAAGGCGAAGATCGTTGCACTCTATGAGTACACCGGTCTGGGGCGAAGCCCCATTCAGGAGGCGGCCGCCGGCGAGATCGTCGCGTTCTCCGGCATTTCGGACATCACCATCGGGCGCACCATCTGCGTGGCCGATGAGGTGCAGCCGCTGCCGTTCGTCAAGATCTCCGACCCGACGATCGAAATGACGTTCTCCATCAACGATTCGCCGTTTGCGGGCCGTGAGGGCAAGTATGTCACGTCCCGCAACCTGCGCGACCGGCTGCAGCGCGAGCTGCTGAAGGA
>CAKTVN010000337.1 GCA_934623545.1 uncultured Oscillospiraceae bacterium | reverse complement strand
CGCCCTGCGACGTGATCGCCGACATCCGCAAGGCGGTCGGTCCGGAGATGAAGGTCTTTGCCGACGGCGGCGTCCGCTCCGGCGAAGATGTGTTCAAGATGCTCGCGCTCGGCGCAGATGCGGTCGGCATCGGACGTCCCTACGTCGTCGCGGTCTACGGCGGCGCGGAGGACGGCGCGAACATCTACACGCAGAAGATCTACTGGGAGCTGCAAAACATCATGCGCCTAACCAACTGCCGCAATCTCAGCGAGATCACCGCGGACAAGCTCATTCTGCTCAACAAACAGCACTGATATTTACAGGAACATTCAGGAACAGGAGGATTTATCCATGTCAAAATGCTACAGATCTGAACTCGTCGGCACCTTTGGCTGCCCCATCGACGAAAACCCCACCGGCGTCGTCATGGAAGCCGGCTTCCAGGCAAAGAATCTCGATTACCGCTACATCACCATGAAGGTCGAGCCCGGCAATCTGAAGCCCGCGATGGAGGGCATGAAGGCGGTCGGAATGCGCGGCATCAACCTGACCATCCCCTTCAAGGTCGAGGGCGTGCAGTACCTTGACGAGCTTTCGCCCGCCGCGCAGATCATCGGCGCGGTCAACATCGTCGTGAACAACGACGGCAAGCTCTGGGGCGAGAATACGGACGGCAAGGGTCTGCTCACGTCCTTCCGCAACGAGGGCGTCAGCGTCGAGGGCAAGAACATCACCGTGCTCGGCGCAGGCGGCGCGTCCCGCGCGATCTGCGTGGAGTGCGCGCTGGCGGGCGCGAAGAAGATCACCGTCGCCAACATCCTCCGCGAACAGGGCGAGGAGCTTGTCCGGCTGATCAAGGAGCGTACCAGCGCCGACGCGGAGTTCCTGATGTGGGACCACGCGATCACCATCCCCGAGGATACGGACATCCTCTCCAACGCGACCTCCGTCGGTCTGTATCCGAACGTCAACGACAAGCCGAACATCAATTACGATTCCATCCAGTCCCACTTCGTCGTCAGCGACGTGATCTTCAACGACCCGCGTACACTCTTCCTCGGCGAGGCAAAGAAGCGCGGCGCCAAGACCATCAACGGGCTCGGTATGCTGGTCAATCAGGCGGCGCTCAACTTCAAGCTCTGGACCGGCGTGGACGCGCCGATCGACGTAATGACCAAGACGCTGCAAAATGAGTTTGGGCTCTAATGCCGCGCAAGCGGCATGACCATGTCCCCCGAAAGGGGGACATTTTTTTGCGCCCGAAGGGCGCAAGCTCATCACCCCGAAAGGGGTGACACCTCTTTTGCGCGCGGAGTGCGCAAAACCGCGCCCGAAGGACGCGGGGCTTTTTATGCCTGGAGGGACCGCATCTGAAGGATGCGCGAGGCTTTTTCACGCACGGAGTGCGCGAGTCTCTTTTCCGGATCCACCGGAGGTTCCTTTTTTGCGATGAGACCGCAACTGTCGCTCCGCAGGCATACTTTTTTCTGTCTTGCCAGAAAAAAGTATGCAAAAAAGAGGCACAGGACGCGAAATAGCGCTTACGCGCAGAAAAACGAGTCGTTATATTCTACGTGTTTCCGTTACACTTCAGGTCAAGGAACGCCCTTCGGGCGACCGTCAAATCGGGTTTCCTGAACGCACGGTACATTGCACAAATCGTTATGTTAGCGCCCGTTGAATATTTGACGTATGGAAGTCGAAAGAGGCGCAGAGTATTTCGACTACCTCGCCGGTCTATCCAAATACGCATCTGCATCGCGTTTTGTCGATTTGAAATACGCTACATTGCAAACCAAACCCCTGGGAAAATCCAAGAAGGGGCAGCAGCCCCTTCTTGGTCGTTTTAAGGGGATTCCAAAGAATGGGCTCCCGCGCGAACCCAGCGAAGCGGTTCGCGTGGGAAAAGGAGGAACAACGAAACGGACGAGACCTGCCGCTTGCGGCAGGGTGAGGGAT
>CAKTVN010000336.1 GCA_934623545.1 uncultured Oscillospiraceae bacterium | reverse complement strand
GGATCATCTCCAGCAGCTTTCGGCTGCGCATACGTTTGAGCGGATCCTGCGGAAAAAAGATCATGGCAACACCGTAATCGCCCGCTTCCGGGAGCGCTTTTCCCGCCTGCTGCGCTGTTTTTTCAAAAAAAGTATGTGGAATCTGCGTCATAATGCCGACTCCATCACCGGTGGTGCCGTCAGCGTCCTTGCCGGTGCGGTGCTCAAGCTTTTCGACGATCTTCAGCGCGTCGTCTACTGCCCGATGCGTTTTCTGCCCGCTGATATTGACAACGGCGCCGATGCCGCAGGCGTCATGCTGCGGCTGCTGCGTCAAAGGTCGATACGGATGTGACTGCTTCATGCTTTTCTGACCCCTTTTCAGCTGCAAGATCTGTGTCGCCTCATACAATGCGGGAGATCCGAATATTTCGGGAGTGTCCTTGCGATGCGTGCACTTGTCCTTACAGAAAGAATTTTTCATTTATTTTAGTGACACCCATCGTCAATGTCAATGATTTTTATCCATTTGATTTATTCGTATTGCTGAACGCTGCCTTAAGAAATTCTAATATCGCTTTTTTCAGACCGACGCTTGACATTTATTTGCTGCTGAGGAAGGAGCATCATGCGAAATGTGCCGGCTCACGCACGAAAAGATTCTGTGAGCGGCGAAGCGGATGCTCGTCTTGCCCACATCGCCGCTCTGCGTGTTTTCAGATAAACTCCTTCCTGCCGCAAACGGTTGCCGTTTGCCGGGATGTACGCTATATTTGACATATTCAAAAAATTTTGAAACAATGTGCTGTTTTGCCCTCCTGAATTGTTATATCTATGAGGCCTCAAAGAAACGGAGAAACAGAGAAATGAAACGAGAAAAGGTGCTGGCGCTCTATGATGCGTATGCCGACAGCGTCTATCGCGTGGCGCTCGGATATCTGCGCTCGCCGCATGATGCGGAGGACGCGGTGCAGTCTGTTTTCTGTAAGCTTCTGGAGCGGGAGCTGACCGTCTACCCCGGTCGGGAGCGCGCATTTTTGACAAAGCTGACGGTCAACCACTGCAAAAACAAGCTCGCGGCGGCGAAAAGATTCGTTCTGGACACATTGGACGATCTGGTTTTACCGATGGAGCCGGAGGACCGCTCGCTTTTCCACGCGGTGCTGGAGTTGCCGGAGAAATACCGGCTCGTCGTAGTGCTGCACTGCATGGAGGGGTATTCGTTTTCCGAGATCGCCGGGCTTTTGCACATCACTGCTTCCGCCGTTTCGATGCGCCTGCACAGGGCGCGAAAAATGTTGGATGAACAACTCGGGAGGAATCGATAATGGAACAAAGCTTCAAACACATTGCAGACGCCGTTCGTCTGCCGGACAGCAGCCGGACGCGCATCCGCGCGCAGATCACCTCCCACCGGGAAGAGCAGGAGGCTTCTATCATGAAAACGAAAAAGCACTTGCCGCGGCTGGCAGTCGCGCTGATCGTCGTGCTGGCGCTGTCGCTGACGGCTGTCGCTGCGGTCTATGTATTCCGAAACACGGTTCTCGTGTCCGATAAGAGCGCAATTCCGGAGCCGGAGGGCGATACGCCGGTCGCAGTCTCGTTCCCAAATGGGGACGCGCCGCATTCGCTGGAGGATGTGACCGAGGCGCTCCGCATTACCGCCGACGAGTGGAAAAACGGAGAAAAAATCGGCGGCGGAGGCTCCGGATGGGACTCCGCAGAGATTCTCAGCAGTGACGCAGCACTTTCCATCCGGCGCATTACGCGCGAGGACGGCGCGGAAAAGATGGAGTATATGGCAGAGAACCCCAACGACTTGATCCCGTTTTTAAGTGATAAATTCACTCTGGATCTGATGTGGATGAATGAGAACTATCGCCTTGTGCCGGAAACTGGCATTGTGTATGTCGTGCGTGACCCGAACGGCGCGTTCGTCGAAAAGCATTTCTCCGCGCTCTACGG
>CAKTVN010000335.1 GCA_934623545.1 uncultured Oscillospiraceae bacterium | reverse complement strand
TGGGCGAAGTACTGTGTGATATCCTCCGCGATCTCGCCGGAGACCAGCTCAACGCTTCCGACATACGGGTCCTTCATGCGCAGGTCGCGGATGACGGTCAGCATCCCATCCGTTCCGACGGCAGCGCCGACGTCCAGCTTTCCGCGGTATTTTTCAAGCAGGCTGATCTGTGGATTTTCCACCCAGCCGCGGACGTTGCCCTTCGCATCTGAGACGGCGAGCAGCGTCCCGAGGGGACCTCCGCCCTTGACCTGAAGGGTGAGCGAGCCATCGTCCACCTTCTGCATATTTCCCATCATGGATGCCGCGGTCAGAAGCCGCCCCAGCGCGGCGGTCGCGGTCGGCAGCGTCTTGTGAATTTGACGCGCGCGCTCGACGATTTCGCGCGAGGTGATGGCGACGGCGTTGACAAAGCCGTCCTTTGTGATCGCGCGTACAAGATGATCGTGCATAGCTGCAATTACTCCTTTTTGGCGGCAAACCAGATGCGCAGCGCGTCGTCCTTTGGCGCGCGCAGCGCCCGGTCGCCATAGATTTGAATGGGGGAGAAGCCTGCCTCGCACAGCCACTGCGTCAGCTCCTCCGGCGTATAGGCATATTCCAGATGCTCCTCCTGGCTGCGCAGCCATACATCGCCGCTGCGCTGGAACAGGTCGATGCCGTAGTGGCAGAGCCGCCGCTTTTCGGAAAACTCCGTCCGCCAGACGCAGTAGGCATCCTCCGTTTCATCAAGAAAGACCTGTCCGTCCAGCCCGCGGAGCTTATACGGCGTGTTGATGTCGAACACGAACAGCCCGCCGGGGCGGAGCGCCGCGTAGACACGCCGGAACGCCTCCTGAAGGTCCTTGGGCTTCGTCACGTAGTTCACGCTGTCCAGACAGCAGACGGCGGCGTCTACCGGCTCCGGCAGCCGCAGGCGCTGCATTTTCTGGCAGACCCAGAAGGGCGGCTGCGCAAGCTCAAGCTCGGACGCTTTTTCGCTTGCGACGGTCAGCATTTCCTCGGAGCAGTCGACGCCGAGCACGCGGTACCCCATCTGTGCGAGCAGCACGGAAAGCGATCCGGTGCCGCAAGCCAGATCGAGGACGGTCTCGGCAGTGACACCGGATTTCCGGAGCAGCGTCTGAAAATACGCTGCGATTTTTTCGTATGGGATATCGTAGGTCAGCGCGTCATAGGAAAAGGCAAGCGACTCATATGCGCTCACGGCTTCTCCTCCTTGTCCAGACGGTCAAAGACCATGTGGTATGCGTCCGTCCCGTAGTTGAGACTGCGGTTGACGCGGCTGATGGTGGCGCTGCTGGCGCCGGTCTTCTCCAGGATCTCATTGTAGATGAGCCCTTCGTTCAGAAGCTTTGCCACCTCAAAGCGCTGCTCCATCGCCTTCAGCTCCGCAACGGTGCAGAGGTCGGTGAAGAAGTCGTAGCACTCCTCCGTGTCCTTCAGCATCAGGATCGCGCGGTAAAGATCATTTCCGGGGTCAGAGCGTTTGTTTCGGTTGTTCAAGACGATCCCTCTCTTTCAGTATCTTGTATTTCATATAGTAAAGCTCTAAACTGAAAAAGTAAAGCGGAAAATCGCCTTTCGGGAAAAATTCATAGTTTGTTAGCAATTGCGTTCGCCGGCGCTTTCACGATTTCTGGATGTCGAACATCATTAGCCGCTTTTATGTCCGATATCGAAACAAAGTGTTTTACTTATGGACACGACGCGGGTATAATGACCGAAGAAAATGGAGCCCTCCGCGCAGACGCGGAGGCAGAACAAAGGAGAGCCGATCATTATGAGCAATTGTGCAATCGTGGGCATCAACTGGGGCGACGAGGGAAAGGGACGCATGGTCGACCTCATCGCGCGGGAATACGACATTGTCTGCCGCTATCAGGGCGGCAACAACGCCGGTCATACCATCGTCAATGAGTACGGCAAGTTCGCGCTGCATCTCATCC
>CAKTVN010000334.1 GCA_934623545.1 uncultured Oscillospiraceae bacterium | reverse complement strand
GGCGGCACCCCTCCGGGGTGACGAGATCGCATCCTCCGGATGCGTCTATTTCCTTGCCCTCCGGCATAGAGTGTGCTCAGGAGGGATCTTATGAACGAACGAAAGCTGAGCAATTTTTGCACCGCGATGCTGGTATTCTCCATTCTGGTGCGGTTTGCGGGCGCGATCAGCACGCAGGCGCGCACGCTCCGGGAGCAGGCGCAGCCGGTCCGGCGCGTCTGGAAGGTGGAGTATTATCCTGCGGCGCAGGTCGATGGGAAAGCGGCAGCAGAAGCGGAGGCGGAGGTCGGGCAGGAGGAAAGCACGGCTTTAGATACGCAGAAGCCGGCTGGAAGCCTGAAATTTTCGGCAGAAGAGGCGGATGGGATCACGATCGCGGGCGGCTGCACGTATCCGGTGGACAAGGCTGCGCTGCTGACGCGCGCGTCCGTGCTGGATTTTTCCGGCGAGGGACCGAAGGTGCTCATTGTCCACACGCACTCCTCGGAGGCGTATACGCAGGAAGCGGGGTGGGAGTATGAGGAGTCGGACCCGCTGCGCACGGAGCAGGCAGAGCGGTCCATCATTCGCGTCGGGGACGAGATCGCGGCGGTGCTGGACGAGCATGGGATCGAGACGCTGCATGACACGGCGCTCAACGACTATCCGACCTATGACGGCGCATATGCGCGGATGCAGACGACGATCGAGCGGTATCTGAAGCAGTATCCGTCCATTCAGATGGTGCTGGATGTCCATCGCGATGCGGCGGCGGACGCCGACGGCAATCAGGTTGGCTTTACGGCGGAGGTGGACGGCGCGCGCTGCGCGCAGGTGATGCTGGTCGTCGGGACAGATCAGGGCGGGCTGGAGCATCCGAACTGGCAGGAGAATCTGGCAAACGCGCTGAAGCTTCAGGCGCTGCTGAACCGGCGCTATCCGGGGCTGTGCCGGAAGCTCGATCTGCGGACCGAGCGCTTTAACCAGCACGAGACGCCGGGATCGCTGCTGGCGGAGTTTGGCTCGACCGGGAATACGCTTCAGGAGGCGATACAGGCAGGGCGGTATTTCGCAGAGGGGCTGGTGGAGCTGATCGAGGGCGTTTGAGGGGCAGGTGCGTGGATTTCATCGCCAAAAAATTTTTTTCAAAAACCTCTTTACAAAACCGGATCTTTGTGTATAATAATAATCGTAATGATAATCATTCTTGTTTTGGAGAACGCCTATGATGCAAACCAGAAAACACAGCCGCAAGCGCGACGCCATTTTGCAGTGTGTCCGCGGGACGACCTGTCACCCGGCGGCAGAATGGGTCTACGCGCAGCTCAAGCCGGAGATACCGGATCTGAGCCTCGGGACGGTCTATCGCAATCTCGCGCTCTTCAAGCAGGAAGGAAGCATCCTGTCGGTCGGAACGGTCGCGGGGCTGGAGCGGTTCGACGGCAACACCAAGCCCCATGCGCATTTCGTCTGCACCGCCTGCAACGGCGTGTATGATGTGCCGCAGGCGGAGCTGCCAGAGCAGTTCGTCAGATCTGCGGAGCAGGAGACCGGCGGCGAGATCACAGCTTATCAGCTCAGCTATTACGGCATTTGTCCGAATTGCAAAAAACAGGAATCTAAAGCATCAAAACAGGAAAAACTATAACAACAAATGATGGAGGCAAAAATTATGAAGAAGTTTGTATGCAAGGTCTGCGGTTACATCTACGAAGGCGAAACGGCTCCGGCAGAGTGCCCGGTATGCCATGCCAAGAGCAATATGTTCGAAGAGGTCAAGGGCGAGCTGAAGCTTGCGGCAGAGCATGAGTTCGGCGTCTATGAGACCACCGTCCGCGACAACGACAAGGTCAGCGCAGAGGACAAGGCGTTCATCCTTGAGCAGCTCAAGGCGAACTTCAACGGTGAGTGCAGCGAGGTCGGTATGTACCTGTGCATGGCGCGCATCGCGCACCGCGAGGGCTATCCCGAGATCGGTCTGTACTGGG
>CAKTVN010000333.1 GCA_934623545.1 uncultured Oscillospiraceae bacterium | reverse complement strand
CGATCTTTTCAGATCGTTCAAAATTGTCCAAGGTGTTTGTTCATGTTTCTCGTTGTTTAATTTACAAGGTGCACTCGCGATCATTCGCGGTCGCTCATCAGCGAGCTTACTGATTATATCGCAGCGGCAAGCATTTGTCAAGAACTTTTTTCAAAAGTTTTTGATTTTGTTGCCGCATTTCGGACAACCTCAAGCTCTCCGGAACGCGAGAAAAATCATACCATTTCTTTCGCCAAAAGTCAACAGAAAAATGTGTGATTTTTTGCACAAAGGCTGCTGTGGAAATCCTGTTTATTGCTGTAGATTTTGTTGTTGAAGCCTGTGGATACTTTTCCGCCGCCTTCAAACAGGCTTTGTCACGCCGGTGCGTCGCTCTTTTGACAGTCCGCCCGCCATACTTTTGGTCTCTCCGGTCAGGAACGTTGCCCGGACGAGTGCGTCCTCTCCGAACTTTTCGCGGATGGCGTCGACCGCTGTGTCGAGCTTTTCCAGCCGCTCGTAGTCTCCCTCGTCAAACAGGCTGTACTGCCGCAGCGAACCGGACGACAGCCGCGTCATCTGCACACCGAGCTGCCGCAGCGGTACCTTTCCCTCCCACATCTCGTCCAATACCTGACACGCCTGTCTGTAAAGCTCCGCGGTCACATTGGTTGCGGTGCCGAGCTGGCGCTGCCGCGACCAGTTTTCAAAATCGCTCGAGCGCAGATGCACCGTGATGCACGCGCCTGCCTGGCGGTCGCGCCGCATCCGCATCCCGACCGTCTCGCACAGCGACAGCAGCACCTGCCGCGCATACTCGCGGTCGGTCACATCGCGCGGGGTCGTCGCCGCGTTCCCGTATCCCTTGTTCGGCTCCGGCGCCGGGCGCACCACACCCGCATCGCGTCCGTTCGCAAACTGCCAGACGATCTCCCCCTGCTTGCCGAGCCGCTGGCGCAGAAACGCCGGATCCGCGTTCGCGAGCGCCCCGATCGTAGTGATCCCCATCAGCCGCAGCTTCTGCTCCGTCATGCGACCGACCATGAACAGCTCCCGCACCGGAAGCGTCCAGAGCTTTGTCGGGATCTCCTCCGGAAACAGCGTGTGCGTCTTGTCTGGTTTTTCAAAATCTCCCGCCATCTTCGCCAGCAGCTTGTTGCAGGAAATGCCGATGTTCACCGTGAAGCCAAGCTCCTCGCGGATCCGCTCCCGCAGACGGTTCGCCGCCAGCACCGGCGGACCATAAAGCCCCGTCGTGCCGGTCATGTCGACCCACGCCTCGTCGATGGAAAACTGCTCGACCTCCGGCGAATATTCCCGCAGCAGCGCGATCAGACTCTGCGATGCCGTGACATACAGCGCATAGTCCGGCTCCGCCATCACCAGCTGCGGACATTTTTCCATCGCCTTCCCGAGCGGCTCGCCCGTCTGGATTCCGCATTTTTTCGCCGGAGCGCTCTTGGCGAGAATGATGCTGTGCCTAGATTTCCGGTCTCCCGCGATCACCGACGGGACCGTCCGCAGATCGAACGTCTCGCCCAGCACGCGCACCCGGTACGCTGCCGTCCAGGACAAAAACGCGCTGTTGACGTCAATGTGAAAAATGATCCGCTCTGCCATCAATATACCTCCCGGAACAGCGCCCACTTATGCGCGCGCACGGTGTATCTCAGCTCAAACATACGCTCCTTGCCGTCGATGCGCGCCTTGCAGAGATAGACCAGCGCCTCAATGCCAACGTACTCCACCCGCCGGCTGTCCACGACCTCGCAGATCTGCACGGTGTGGAGCATATGCGCCTCATCCTCAAAGCGAAACCGCAGCGGCTTCATCGTGCCGTCCGCGTCGCAGTGCGCGATCATCTGCACCGGTACATTCCTCGCCGCCATTTCGCTCGCCTCCGTTAGGGTGTATCTGAAAACTCATGATGTGACCGGCAGCGACGGATTCAGAGGTTCCCAAGGAAAAACGACGCGGCGTAGTGCGAAAATGTCCGCTG
>CAKTVN010000332.1 GCA_934623545.1 uncultured Oscillospiraceae bacterium | reverse complement strand
TGCCGGGATTGCGCATGAGAAACAGCAGAATGTCGTATTCCTTCGGCGTCAGGGAGACGGGATCTCCGTCGAGGCAGACGGTCTTCGCGCTGTCATCGAGCTCGATGCCGCCGAGCTTCAGAACGGACGGCTGCGGCGCGGAGCCGCCGAGCTGGAGATAGCGCCGCAGCTGCGAGCGCACGCGCGCCAGCACCTCGACGGGGTTGAAGGGCTTCGTGATATAGTCGTCCGCGCCGACGTTCAATCCGAGTACCTTGTCGGTGTCCTCGGATTTCGCCGTGAGCAGGATGACCGGCACGTTCGACGTCTCGCGCAGGCGCGCCATTGTGGTGATGCCGTCCATGCCGGGCATCATGATGTCCAGCAGGATGAGATCTACGCGCTCACGCGCACAGCATTCCAGCGCCTCGCGACCGTTGAAGGCGGTCAGAACGCGATAGCCCTCCGCCTCCAGATAAATTTTCAAAGCTGCGACGATGTCCTTCTCGTCGTCGCAGACCAGTACATGATTCATTTGACTCACCTCATGGCAATATCATATCGGATGGAGAATGAAGATACAATGAGAAAAAATCTTAAGATTTGATTTTTCCGCCCCTCTGCGGTAAAATAGCGCCATCGATGAAACAGAAAGGGGAAATGCCCTGTGAAATTATTGATCGCCTCCGATCTGCACGGCTCGGCGCGCTATACGCGGCAGCTGCTCACGCAGTATGAAAAGGAAAAAGCGGAAAAGCTCATCCTGCTCGGCGACATTCTCTACCACGGCCCGCGCAACGATCTGCCGGAGGAATACGCGCCCAAGGAGGTCATTGCGATGCTTTCGCCGCTGGCGGGCGAAATCCTCTGCGTGCGCGGGAACTGCGACTGCGAGGTGGACCAGATGGTCCTGCCGTTTCCGGTGCTCGCGGACTACGGCTGGCTGTATCTCGGCGGGCACACGGTCTATCTGACGCACGGACACGTCGTCAATAAGGACCACCCGCTGCCCTTTGCGAAGGGAGACATCCTCCTGCATGGGCACACGCATATCCCGGTGTGCGAGGACTGCGGCGATTTCATGTATCTCAACCCCGGTTCCGTCTCCATCCCAAAGGAGGGTTCAGCGCATAGCTATATGGTCTACGAGGACGGCGTGTTCTGCTGGAAGGACCTCATGACGGGCGAGACGTACCGGGAATACCAGCTGTGAGGTGCGCGGCGTGATCTTGTATCATTATTCCGTGGACTCCTATACCGGTGATCCGTCGCTGATCAACGACTACGGCGGGCACTTCCGGTTTACAGAGCCGATGCTTTTGGCGCTGGAGCGCGGGCGCGAGACGTTTTACGGCGCGTTTTACGCGGCAATGTATTTTTCCAGGGAGCTTTGCGACATGAAGCTCCGCAAGTACGAAAATTACAAGAAGGATGCCGTCGAGGCGGTCTTTGAGTATGTTCGCAGGACGCGCTTCGCGGACGATTCCGTCTGCCGCCAGATCTGTGTGTATTACTGCGACAGCATCGACGCGGCGAAAGCCTATATGTACGACGACTGCCTTGCCGACGGGAACTTCCAAAAGGAGCAGGTCAAGCTTCTGGAGGTCGAGGTCGACGCGGCGCGCGTCTACCGCTACGACCAGACGTTTTACAACCGCGCCATCGAGGCGGCGGAGCGGGGCGACATCGACGCGGCATTTTCGCTCGCCGAACGCTATTTTGCAAAGGAACGGAGCGAGACGCCGCTGATCGAGATCCTCAGCGACGGAGAGAATCATGTTTTAAGAGAAATCGCGTTCTGAAGCTGCCGCCCGAAAGGGCGGCGCTTTTGTCCCCCGAAAGGGGGCAATTTTTGCGCCCGAGAGCGCGCAAGCCGCGCATGAAATGCGCGGGGCACTTCTGCGATTGCACCGCAGTGCCGCTTTTGCGGTGACACCGCAACTGTGCCTCCGGCGGCATACTTTTTTCTGTCTTGCCAGAAAAAAGTATGCAAAAAAGA
>CAKTVN010000331.1 GCA_934623545.1 uncultured Oscillospiraceae bacterium | reverse complement strand
ATCATGAAACTGACTCCGCTTGCTGACAATGTGCTGCTGAAAAGCCACGAGGCGGAAGAAAAAACTGCGTCGGGCATTATCCTGTCCACCGCAACGAAGGAAAAGTCCGTGATCTCTGAGGTCGTTTCCGTCGGTCCCGGCACAAAGGACGCACCCATGACCGTAAAGCCCGGCGACAAGGTCATCACCGGCAAATTCTCCGGTCAGGAGCTGAAGCTGGACGGCGTGGATTACGTCATCTGCAAGGTCTCTGACATTCTCGCAGTCGTAGAATAACGAACGTATCCCATCTATTAAAGGAGAGTAATACACTATGGCAAAACAGATCATTTATGGTGAGGATGCCCGCAAGGCGCTTCAGTCCGGCATCGATCAGCTCGCCAATACCGTAAAAGTAACCCTGGGTCCGAAGGGACGCAATGTCGTGCTCGGCAAGAAGTACGGCGCTCCGCTCATCACCAACGACGGCGTGACGATCGCCAAGGACGTGGAGCTGGAGGACGCATTTGAGAACATGGGCGCACAGCTCGTCCGCGAGGTCGCGACCAAGACCAACGACGCCGCCGGCGACGGCACCACCACCGCGACGGTTCTGGCGCAGTCCATCGTCCACGAGGGTCTGAAGAATGTCTCCGCCGGCGCAAACCCGATGGTCATGCGCAAGGGCATGGAGAAGGCTGTCAAGGCGGCTGTGGAAGCGATCAAGGCGAACTCCGAAGCCATCAAGGGCAGCGACGACATCGCAAGAGTCGGCGCGGTCTCCAGCGGCGACGAGGCAGTCGGCAAGCTGATCGCGGAGGCAATGGAGAAGGTCAGCGCGGCTGGCGTCATCACCATCGAGGAGTCCAAGACCGCCGAGACCGGGCTGGACGTTGTCGAAGGTATGCAGTTTGACCGCGGCTACATCTCCCCCTACATGGTCACCGATACCGAGAAGATGGAAGCGATCGTGGACGACCCCTACATCCTCATCACCGATAAGAAGATCTCCTCCATTCAGGAGATCCTGCCGCTGCTCGAGCAGATCGTCAAGGGCGGCCAGAAGCTGTTCATCATCGCAGAGGATGTCGAGGGCGACGCGCTGTCGACCCTGCTGGTCAACCGTCTGCGCGGCAGCTTCAACTGCGTCTGCGTCAAGGCGCCCGGCTTCGGCGACCGCCGCAAGGAAATGCTGAAGGATATCGCCGTTCTGACCGGCGGCACCTATGTTTCCAGCGAGCTGAACATGGCGCTGACCGACGTTCAGGTCTCTGATCTGGGTCGCGCACGTCAGATTAAGGTCTCCAAGGACAACACCGTCATCGTCGACGGCATGGGCGACGCGGGCGCGATCAAGGCGCGTGTCGCGGAGATCAAGAGCACGCTGGCTGTCACCACCTCCGACTACGACAAGGAAAAGCTGCAGGAGCGTCTGGCGAAGCTGTCCGGCGGCGTTGCGGTCATCAAGGTCGGCGCGCAGACCGAGGTCGCGATGAAGGAACAGAAACTGCGTGTTGAGGACGCTCTGAACGCGACCCGCGCGGCAGTTGAGGAAGGCATTGTCGCCGGCGGCGGCACAGCGTTCGTCAACGCCATCCCGGCGGTCGAGAAGCTGGCTGCGAAGCTCAGCGGCGACGAGAAGACCGGTGCACAGATTATCGCAAAGGCACTGCAGGCTCCGATCCGTCAGATCGCGGAGAACGCGGGCGTCGACGGCTCCATCGTCTACGACAAGATCCGCTCCAGCCGCAAGGCAGGCTATGGCTACAACGCCTACACCGAGACCTACTGCGACATGGTCCCGTCCGGCATCGTGGACCCGACCAAGGTCACCAGAACGGCTCTGGAGAACGCGGCGTCCATCGCAGCGTGCGTCCTGACGACCGAGTCTCTGGTCACCGACAAGCCCGATCCTCAGGCTGACGCAGCCATGGCGGCTGCCGCAGCACAGGGCGGCGGCATGGGCGGCATGTATTAAGCCTTTGAAGCCCGGCGCGAAAG
>CAKTVN010000330.1 GCA_934623545.1 uncultured Oscillospiraceae bacterium | reverse complement strand
GGCGCGGGCAAGACCGAGGGCTCGATGGATGCGGGCAATCTGCTCAAGCCGATGCTGGCGCGCGGCGAGCTGCACTGCATCGGCGCGACCACGCTCGACGAGTACCGGCAGTATATCGAAAAGGACCCGGCGCTTGAGCGCCGGTTCCAGACTGTTCTGGTCTCCGAGCCGAGCGTCGAGGACACCATCGCAATCCTGCGTGGGCTCGAATCCCGCTATGAGGTCTTCCACGGCGTCAAGATCACCGACCCGGCGATCATCGCCGCCGCGACGCTTTCCAACCGCTATATCACCGACCGTTTCCTCCCCGACAAGGCGATCGACCTGATCGACGAGGCGTGCGCCATGATCCGCACCGAGATGGATTCCATGCCGACGGAGCTGGATGTCATCAACCGCAAGATCATTCAGATGCAGATCGAAGAGGCAGCCCTCAAGAACGAGGACGACGAGCTGTCCAAGGGACGGCTTGCCGAGCTCCAGAAGGAGCTTGCCGAGCAGCGCGAGCAGTTCAGCACCATGAAGGCGCAGTGGGAAAACGAGAAAAACGCCATCGGGCGCGTGCAGCAGCTGCGCGAGCGCATCGAGCAGCTGAACCGCGACATCGAGACGGCGGAGCAGAGCGGCGACTATGAAAAGGCGGCAAAGCTCAAATACGGCGAGCTGCCCGAGGCAAAGAAGCAACTGGAGCATGAGGAGAAGCTGGCGCAGAGCGGCAAGGAAAGCAGCCTGCTGCGCAACAAGGTCACAGAGGAGGAGATCGCGAAGATCATCGAGCGCTGGACCGGCATCCCGACCTCACGGCTGATGGAGGGCGAGCGCGAAAAGCTTCTGCATCTGCCCGAGACGCTTCACAAGCGCGTCGTCGGGCAGGACGAGGCGGTGCAGTGCGTTTCGGACGCCATCCTGCGCAGCCGCGCCGGCATTCAGGACCCGAACCGTCCGCTCGGCTCGTTCCTCTTCCTCGGTCCGACCGGCGTCGGCAAGACGGAGCTTGCGAAAACACTGGCGCAGGCGCTGTTTGACGATGAGAAGAATCTGATCCGCATCGATATGTCGGAGTATATGGAGAAGTTCTCCGTCTCCCGCCTGATCGGAGCGCCTCCCGGATACGTCGGCTATGAGGAGGGCGGTCAGCTGACCGAGGCGGTCCGCCGCCATCCGTACAGCGTCATCCTCTTTGACGAGATCGAAAAGGCGCACCCGGATGTGTTCAACATCCTGCTTCAGGTCCTGGACGATGGACGGATCACCGACTCGCAGGGCCGCACCGTCGATTTCAAGAATACCATCATCATCCTGACCTCCAACCTCGGCAGCCAGATCCTGCTCGACGGCATCGGCGCCGACGGCGAGATCACCCAGCAGGCGAAGGATCAGGTCACGGAGCTGCTGCACCGCACGTTCCGCCCGGAGTTCCTCAACCGTCTGGACGAGATCGTGTTCTACAAGCCGCTGACGAAGGAGAACATCACGGGCATCATCGATCTTCAGATCAACGCCCTCAACCGGCGTCTGGAGGACAAGCAGCTGCACTGCGTGCTGACGCCGGAGGCGAAGCAGTTCATCATCGATGCCGCCTACGACCCGCAGTTCGGCGCGCGTCCGCTGCGCCGCTACGTGCAGCACACCGTCGAGACACTGCTTGCGAAGAAGATCGTCGAGGGCAGCATCCTGCCCGGCGCGACCATTACGGTCGACGTGGAAAACGGCGAGCTGGCGCTTCGCTGAGAATCGAAACAGAAAAGGAGTAAGCCGCAAGGCTTGCTCCTTTTGTCACCCCGAAGGGGGTGACATCTTTTTTGCGCCCGGAGGGCGCAAAGCCTCTGACGGACTTCCGTATGTGCGCTGTAGGGGCGGACGCCCCTGTCCGCCCGACCGCGCCGCAGGCGCGGGGCGCTAGCTTTTCTCATGCGAGACGTGTAGGGGCGGACGCCCCTGTCCGCCCGCCGCGCCGCAGGAGCGGCACTCTTCTCTGAATTCACCGGAAGTGCTGTTTTTTACAGCGACGCTGT
>CAKTVN010000329.1 GCA_934623545.1 uncultured Oscillospiraceae bacterium | reverse complement strand
GTAGAGTTCCGCCGCGCACGGCGGAATAAAATGTGAATCCGTTTTGTCTGATGGCGTGTACATCAGACAAAACACTCCACGTGATGCGAGTGTGGAATTTGTGCGCCAACAGCGCACAAATTATGCGCGTGGCAACACGCGGCTTTTTCAAACGGAAAACCAGCGAAGCGTTTTCCGTTTGAGAGCTTGTCAAATTGATAAGCTCTGGAAAGGCGGGGCAAAGCCCCGCCTCTCCTGTATTGTTTTCAGACTTCGCGCACGTCCTTATCCCCCTCGAAGAACAGTGCGACAGCGCCCGGTCCCAAATACGAGCCGGTGACCGGCTCATATTGCAGAGTCATGAGTTTTTTCGGCGGCGCGATGCTGCGGATCATCTCCGCGAGCGCCTTGCCATCCTCTTTACAATCCGTATAAACGACGGAAACGATGCGGTTTGCCGTATCCGTCGCGAGCTTGGCGTATTTTTCCGCCAGTGCAGCAAGTCCCGCCTTGCGGCTGCGCGCCTTGCCGATGACGACCAGCTCGCCCGCAGAGTTTCCCTTGAGCAGCGGTCGGATGCCGAGCACCGTGCCGATCACCGCCTTCGCGCCCGAAAGCCGCCCGCCGCGCTTGAGATACATCAGATCGTCCAGCAAAACGCCCTGATACATCTCCGAGCGGCGCGCCATCAGAAGCTCCGCCGCCTCGTCGAGCGTCCTGCCCGCCGCGCGCCAGTCCACCGCGTGCATCACGTGAATGCCCTCGCCCATGGAAGCGCCAAGCGTATCGATCGTGACGATTTTTCGCTGCGGGAAACGCTCGCGCAGCTGCATCGCGGCGACCTCAGCAGAGGCATAGGAGCCGCTGATACCGGAGGACATCCCGACGAACAGAATGTCCTCACCCTTCGCGAGGACCGGCGTCAGATAGTCGATGTAGCGCTGCGGCGGGATCTGCGAGGTCGTCACGCGCACGCCGCCCTTCAGCGCTGCGAAATAGCTGTCCGCATCAAACGATTCTGTATCGGTACAGGTATGCTCCTGTCCGTTCATCTCATAAGTAAACGGGATCACGATGATCCCGTGCTCCTTCGTATACGGCGTCGGCAGGTTTGCCGAGGTATCCGTGGCGATCACATAGCTCATGTTTGCCTCCGTGCAATCTAATTTACAAGATTAGATTAACACGTTATTGAGGCTATGTCAACCTTCATTTTTGAAGTTTCATCTTGTCAGCCAAGCAAAATGTGTGCTATAATGCGTTCAGAAACATCCGCAAACGGAGGAAACGCAAATGGGCTATGACAACCAGCTGACCGCCGCAAAGCTTCGCCGCTGGGAGATCTATCTGCACGATTACCGGCTCCCGCAGTGGGAGGATATCCCGGATTTCGGGCTGTATATGGAGCAGGTGCTGACGCTTCTGCGGCAGTATCTCGACTACCTCCCGCCGGAGCTCAAGGAAGAGCAGTTCATCACCGCCGCGACCATCAACAACTATGTCCGCAACCGCTTCATGCCGGAGCCCTGCCGAAAAAAATACTACCGCGTCCACATCGCGTATCTCATCATGATCTGCACGCTCAAGCAGACGCTCAGCATCGCGACGCTACGCAGCATGATCCCCATCGGTATCTCCGAGACGGAGGTCCGCAAGATCTACAGTAATTACGTCGAGCTTCACCGCCTCGCAGCGGAGTATTTCATCCGCGAGGTCCGCGCAGCTGCCGGTCCGATTTTGAAGCATGAGTCCAACGATTTCGCGATCTCCGTCGCCGAGACCTCCGACCTCATCGCCGTCACCGCCGTCATCGGCGGGCTTTCGCGGCTGCTGGCGGAGAAGCTTCTGCTTCTGGAGGGACGCACGCTCGAAACCTATCCAAAAAGCGCACTGGAAGTTCCGCACCCGAAGGACGCAAAATCGGCACCCGAAGGGTGACACCTTATCTGCACGCGCAGCGCGCTTTGTAGGGGTGGACGACTCTCTCCGCTCCTTGTTCGCGTCCAAAGGACGCGATGAGGCAATTCAGCCCCTTTTTCTTTG
>CAKTVN010000328.1 GCA_934623545.1 uncultured Oscillospiraceae bacterium | reverse complement strand
TTATACCACTCTGCGAAGCGGCGCAGCCCCTCGCGCAGCGGCGTTTGCGGGCGGAAGCCGAAATCGCGCTCCAGCGCGGAGGTGTCGGCGTAGGTCACGGGCACGTCTCCGGGCTGCATGGGGACCAGCCTTCGATGCGCCGCAAAGTCGAAATCCTCTGGCAAAACGCCCGAGCGCACCAGCTCCTCGGACAGGATCCGGACAAAGTCCAGCAGATTTTCGGGGTGGCTGTTGCCGATGTTATAGACCACATAGGGCGGCAGCGGCAAGCCGTCCTCACCGGTTTTTCGCGCCGGGGGCTTGCGCATCACGCGCCGGATGCCCTCAACGATGTCGTCGATATAGGTAAAATCGCGCTTGCAATTTCCATAGTTGAAGATCTCGATCGTCTCGCCCCGCAGGAGCTTGCTTGTAAAGCTGAAATATGCCATGTCGGGGCGCCCGGCGGGACCGTAAACGGTAAAAAAGCGCAGCCCTGTGCAGGGAATGCTATAAAGCTTGGCATAAGCGTGCGCCAAAAGCTCGTCCACCTTCTTCGTCGCGGCGTAGAGCGAGACCGGCGTGTCGACCTTGTCGTCGGTGGAAAATGGGACCTTTTGATTGCCGCCGTAGACCGAGGACGACGAGGCGTAGACCAAATGCTCGACCGGGTGCGCCCGGCAAGCCTCCAGAAGGTTATAAAAGCCGACGATGTTGGACTCGATGTACACGTCCGGGTGGTCGATGGAGTAGCGCACGCCCGCCTGCGCGGCGAGATTGACGACGACCGCAGGCTGATAGCGTGCAAAGACCTCCTCCACGAACGTGCGGTCAGCAATGCTGCCCCGGAGGAAGGTCCAGTCCTCCGGGCAGGCGGCGGTCTGCCCGATCGCGTGTAGGCGCGCCTCCTTGAGCCGCACATCGTAATAGTCGCACAGGTTGTCCAGCCCGACGACGCGGCATTCCGGCGCGTCCCGCAGCAGCGACTGCGCGAGATGTGCGCCGATGAATCCGGCGGCACCGGTGATGAGAATGGTCTGCTTCATTTTGATCGGCTCCCGTACATTTTTTCGTAGTAGTCGCGGTATGCGCCGCTGACGATCTCCTCCCACCAGGCACGGTGGTCCAGATACCATGCGACGGTCCGGCGGATGCCGTCAGAGAAGGCGGTTTCCGGCTGCCAGCCGAGCGTCCGATGAATTTTTTCCGGGTCGATGGCGTAGCGCAGGTCGTGCCCCTTGCGGTCGGCGACGTGGGTGATGAGGGAGTGAGGCTTCCCGAGCAGATCGCAGATCTGACGGACGATGTCGATGTTGCGCATTTCATTGTGCCCGCCAACGTTGTAGACCTCGCCCGGCACGCCGTCCTCCAAAATCCGGTCGATGGCGCGGCAGTGGTCCTCCACATAGAGCCAGTCGCGCACATTGAGCCCCTCGCCGTAGACCGGCAGCGGCTTGTCGGCGAGGCAGTTTGCGATCATCAGCGGAATGAGCTTTTCCGGGAACTGATACGGTCCGTAATTGTTGGAGCAGCGGCTGATCGTCGCCGGAAGTCCGTAGGTCCGGACATATGCCTGCACGAGCAGGTCTGCGGACGCCTTCGAGGCACTGTAGGGCGAGCTTGCACGGATCGGGGTCTGCTCGGTAAAGAACAGGTCCGGGCGGTCCAGCGGAAGGTCGCCGTAGACCTCATCGGTAGAGACCTGATGGAACCGCGCCGTGCCGTATTTCCGGCACGCGTCCATCAGGACCTGCGTGCCGAGGATGTTGGTCTGCAAAAAGACCTCCGGATTTTCAATGGAGCGGTCGACATGGCTCTCCGCCGCGAAATTGACGACCACATCCGGACGCTCTGCGGCAAATACCGCGTCGATCGCCGCCCGGTCGCAGATGTTGACGCGGCAGAAGCGGAAATTTGGCTGCTCGAGCGCAGACCTCAGGGTGGAGAGGTTCCCGGCGTAGGTCAGGCAGTCCACGCAGACGAGTCGGTCATCCGGGTGCGCGGTCAGCATATGGTAAATGAAGTTGGAGCCAATGAACCCGGCTCCGCC
>CAKTVN010000327.1 GCA_934623545.1 uncultured Oscillospiraceae bacterium | reverse complement strand
GATTTTATCACACAGAAAGATTTTGACTGGGCGGTGGAGGCTGCGGCTAAAAAGAAAAAGCTGGACTGTTCCTGCGCGGAGCTTCTGACTGTCGACGAGGGTCTATGCGTTCAAATCATGCACATGGGTCCGTTTGACGACGAGCCGGGAACCGTCGCACGCATGGATGAATATCTTGCACAGAACGGCTATGTGAACGATATGAACGCGCACCGGCTGCACCATGAAATTTATATGTCCGATGCGCGGAAGGTCTCTCCGGAAAAGTGGAGGACCGTCATCCGGCATCCGATCAAACGGGCGTGACCTTTGCGGTCACGCCCGTTCCTTTGTGTTTCTGTATGAGCGTCCGGCGCTCATTTCTCAAGCTTCCTCAAGCGGCAGGATGACATTCCGGTAGGTATGGCGCAGCATGAAGATCGAGAGGATCAGGCAGAACACCTCCGCGATGGGGAAGGCGTACCAGACGGCGTCCAGCCCGACCGTGTGCGCCAGAATGTACGCCACCGGCAGCAGCACGGCAAGCTGACGCGTGATGGACATGATCATGCTGAAGATGCTGTTGCCGAGCGCCTGAAAGACGGAGGAGCAGACGATGCCAAAGCCCGCGAGCACGAAGCAGAGGCTGATGGTCCGAAGGGCGGGGATGCCAATGCGGAGCATCTGCTCGGACGCGTCGAACATCAGAAGCAGCTGACCGGGGATGAGCTGGACGATCACCGTCCCGGCGAGCATGATCGCGACGGCGTAGATCGCGCTCAGACGCATGGTCTGAAGGATGCGGTCCGGGCGGCGCGCGCCGTAGTTGAAGGAGATGATCGGCACCATGCCGTTGTTCAGACCGAAAACCGGCATGAAAACGAAGCTCTGGAGCTTGAAGTAGACGCCGAAGACGGCGGCTGCCGTTTTGCCGATCTCGCCGAAGGCGAAGAGAATTTTGTTGACGCCGTAGGTCATGAACGAGCCGATGGAGCCCATGATGGCGGAGGGAACGCCAATGTAGAGAATGCTGCCGCAGAGCTTTCCGTCTACGCGGAAGCCGCGCAGAGAGAAGCGCAGCTCCGTGTTCCGGCGCACATTCAGCACAATGCCGACCGTAGCGCCGACGAACTGCCCGAAGACGGTCGCGACGGCGGCTCCAGTCACGCCCATTGCCGGGATGCCGAGCGCGGGAATGCCGAAAATGAGGATGGGGTCAAAGATGATGTTGGTGACCGCACCGGCGCACTGCGAGATCATGGAGAGCGTGGTGCGTCCCGTCGCCTGAAGCAAACGCTCAAAGATGAGCTGTGCGAAGAGCCCGGCGGAGAAAATGCAGCAGACGGAAAGATAATCCTTGCCGAGCGCGATGATCTCCTCATCTGCGGTCTGCCCGCGGAAGAAGACTTCCATCGCAAGGAAGCCTGCCAGAATAAAGACGATGCAGCAGAGCGCCTCGATGAAAATGCCCTGTAGGGCAATGCGCTGCGCGCGGTCGCGGTCGCCCTCGCCGAGGCTCTTGGAGAGCAGAGCGTTGACGCCGACGCCGATGCCGACGCCGATGGCGATCATCAGGTTCTGAATCGGGAATGAGATGGAGACCGCTGTGAGCGCGGCTTCGCTGACGCGCGCGACGAAGATGCTGTCCACGATGTTGTAAAGCGCCTGCACCAGCATCGAAGCCATCATCGGCAGCGACATATTGATCAGCAGCTTGCGCACGGGCATGGTCCCCATTTTGTTTTGTGCGAGTTCTGTGTCCATGTTTCGATACCCTTTCTGAAAATCTCCCATTGTTATACTATATATATTAAGATGTGTCAATGCGGTGGTGAGAAGAGGGGAGAGCGCGGTCTGCGCGGAAGCAGACAAATGTACAGAAAGCGGAAATTTGGGTTGACTTCCGGAGAAAAACGTGCTATCATATCAAAGCGATTTGGAAGATCGCCTGTTTGCAGACAGTAATTTCATTTTTGCTAGTGTGGCTCAGTCGGTAGAGCAGCTGATTCGTAATCAGCAGGTCGCCGGTTCAAGTCCGGCCACTAGCTCCAGAAACCGGTGAAAATCGAGAGATTTTCACCGG
>CAKTVN010000326.1 GCA_934623545.1 uncultured Oscillospiraceae bacterium | reverse complement strand
AGACGCCCGGCAGTCCGCGCGGCAAGGCGCGCATGGGAGAAGCGGTACGGCAAAAAGATGGTCGTGCTGAGAAGCCCACAGGCGGTCAAAAGATTTTTGGAAAAAGATCTGTCACCCGAAGGGTGACACCTTATCCGCGCACGAAGTGCGCGGGGAACGATTCAGCCCCTTTTTCTTTGCGCGGCAAAGAAAAAGCCGCTGGCGGTAAAAAGAAAACGGCAAAGGGGGAGTTTCGATTCTCCCCCTTTGCAATCCCCTGTAAAACGACCAAGAAGGGGGTTGCGACCCCCTTCTTGGATTTTTCCCAGGAGTTTGGTTGGTGCAAATTATATCCCAATCTAGCAAAAACGCGATGCAGATGCGAATTGGGATAGACCGGCGAGGTAGTCGAAATACTCTGCGCCTCTTTCGAATTTCATACGTCAAATATTCAACGGGCGCACACGTAACGAAATATTTTTGTGCACCGTGCGCTGCGGAAACCCAATTCTACGGTCGCCCGAAGGGCGTTCCTTGACCTGAAGTGTAACGATAATACGTAGAATGTAACAAAATGCTTTTCCGCGCGTCAGCGCTATTTCGCGTCCTGCGCCTCTTTTTTGCATACTTTTTTCTGGCAAGACAGAAAAAAGTATGCCCGCGGAGCGACAGTTGCGGTGTCACCGCAAAAAACGGAACTTCCGGTGAATCCGGAAAAGAGTTCCGCGCCTCCGGGGCGATATTATGCCCTCCGGGCATAAAAAGCCTTCCGCATCCTCCGGATGCGGTTGAGTTCCGCGCCTCCGGCGCGACATTGCGCCCTCCGGGGTGACAAAAAATGTCCCCCTTTCGGGGGACAAGGCTCCTGCCGCTTTCGCGGCAGGAAGGTCCCGCGCCCATTGGGCGCGGTTTTTCTCTGTGGATTTTAGCTTAAAAATTCCACCTGCTCCGCGCAGACGAAGTAGAACCGGTTCTCGGCGTCGTTGCTGAGCACGAGCGTATTGCCGATCGTACCGAGCAGCGTCGCGCCGACCAGCAGCAGATTCCCAGCCGTGAGCGAGACCGTATGCGCCATGCCGCAGCGGTCCATCGAGGAAAGAATGCCGTCGTTTTTGCAGTTGCACGGGACCACGCAGGGCTTCGGCTTCGGCGGCTGGCAGGGGTGGCAGGGAGGCGGGCACTTTGGGCGCAGGATCTGCAGCAGGATCTGCTTTGCCGCCTGATAGCTTGCCGCCTGAAGCTCCGGCGTTGCGCCGGCTGCGTCGAAGGCGATGGCGCTGAGGGAGCAGAGCGAGACCTCGCTGATGTTGACGTTGGGACACGAGCACGCGCCGAGCAGCGGCAGGAAGGCGTCGAGCAGATCCGGGCGATAATCTGCGCTGTCCGGATTCAGCCGCGCGGCGAACGCCTGAAGCGCGTTGATCGTCCCCTGCGCGTCGTCCACACCGTCGAGATTCTCGCTCATGACCGTGAACAGATTCGCCACCGTCTGCGGGCGATAATACGGGATCGCGTCATAGACCGGTCCCGAGACGTCGATCAGCTCACACGAGCATGGGGTGAAGCGGTTGAATGTGCCGGTGAGGGTATCGGCAAGGTTGTCGTATGTCCCCGTCTGACCGCAGGGACAGACCAGATACGAGCCGATGAGGAAATTGCTGGTCAGAAACGCAAAGCGATTGAAGTCCACCAGCGCCGGCAGATCGCTGCTGCACAGCAGCTGAAGCGCGGCGGCAAGACTGTCGCGGCAGGCGCAGGTCTGCGTTGCGCTTTCCACCTCGGACGCAGTCTCCTGCACCTCCGCCGCCGTACAGGCGCACTCCGGCTGCGGCACGGGCTGCGAACAGCCGCACGATACGCCGCCGGTCGTTGTATAGTTGCCAAAACAGTTGTTACTCATGCGATCACTCCTTGAGACAGGATTTTGCTTTCCAAATAATATGGAGCCTTATTCCGCTACACCATACTATATGCGCGAGGCTGTCTCAATGTGCCGCGCCAAAGGCGCGGAGGGGACCGCATCCGGAGGATGCGGGAGGCTTTTCGTCACCCGAAGGGGTGACACCTTATCCGCGCACGGAGTGT
>CAKTVN010000325.1 GCA_934623545.1 uncultured Oscillospiraceae bacterium | reverse complement strand
CCCAGATAGCCCTTGAGGACCTTGAGGGTGTTGAGCACGCCGTCCGCATGGCTGCGCTCATAGCCGTGGCTGGCGTAGACGCCTGCGCCGATGAGCCCGTGGCACAGATCGTGCCCGGCATGGAGCGTTGCCTCCACATCCGAGCCGTAGTAGGGATAGACATCGACCGCGTAGTCCGCGCCCTCGCGCTTCGCCGCGTCGATCAGCTTGCCGACGACCTCGTAGCTGTACGGTCCGCCGGAGTCCTTAGCGCAGATGGAGACCTGCCGCTCGGTGCAGCGCAGCCCATCGCCGACGCAGCCCATGTCGACGCTGATCGATTCTGTCACGCCCGCAGGGACGGAGGCACAGCCGCCGTGACCGACCTCCTCATAGACCGTCACATGGAGATAGGTACGGCGGGGAAGGCTGATTTTTTCATCGTGCAGGTATTTTGCAAAACCGAGCAGGATGCCGACGGAGAGCTTGTCGTCCAGAAAGCGGCTTTTGATGTAGCCGGAGGCGGTCACGCGCGTGCGCGGGTCGAAGCAGACGATGTCGCCGGTCTCAATGCCGAGCGCACGCGTCTCCTCGGCGGAGGAGACGGTCTCGTCGAGCAGAATTTCCGTCGTGTCAAAGCTGCGGCTCGTCTCGCCGTATTTGCCGTTGACGTGAATGGAGGCGTTGCAGAGCTGAAGCGTGCCCTCGTATACCTTGCCGGAGCGCGTATAGACGCGGACATTCTCCGTCTCGCCGTTCTCCGCGCGCATCCCGCCGAGCGCCGTCAGCCGCAGACGACCGTTTGCCTTGACCTCCGCGACCATCGCGCCGAGCGTGTCGGTGTGCGCCTGCAAAAGCAGCGCGCCCTCTTCGCGGTCGCTACCGCCGAGGTCGATGAGCACACCGCCCTTGGCGGTAAAGCGTGCGTCAAAGCCCAGTGCGGAAAATGCGTCCGCGACCCAGTGCGCGGCATGGTCTGTAAAGCCGGTCGGACTGTCGATCGCGAGCAGCTCCACCGCCTTTTCGATTGCGTATTGTGCGTATTTCGAATCCAGCGTCATGATTTTATCCTCCGGAAGTATTTCATTTCTCTCATGATAGCACGCGCGGCACGGAAATACAACCATGCGCGTTCGGCGCGAAATTTGCGGAAATGCGGCAAAGACACTTGCGCGGCGGCGTGATTTCGTGTATAGTAAAAAAGCTCGCTTCCGGTCGCGAAGCGGGCAATTCTATGTGCTTTTACTAGTAACCGCTGAGTCGATCGCCGTCGGTTGTCAGCGGATCTTTTGCCCCAACTGTGCAGTTTGAAAAACTTGAAATACACAAAGTATTCCTACGTCTTTCAAACTTTCATTTGTGTCAAAATCTCTCGCCGACAATTCTTGCCGATTGAATCAGCGGTTACTTTATGGGCGCGCAGCCGCCTGCGTTTCTGTTTGGAAAGGAGCCTGCCATGAAATATATTGCGATCTGCGGAACGGTCGGCTCCGGGAAGACGACGCTGCTCGAGCGGCTGATCGCGCGGCTTGGAGACCGCGCCGCCTGGCACGAGGAGCGCCCACAGGACAACCCCTTCATCACCAATTACTACGCCGACACCCAGCGCTGGACCTTCCACGCGCAGATTTCCTTTCTCTCGCTCTATTTTGACAAGCCGCGCTGGCGCGAGGAGACGGCGGAGCTGTTCTTCTTTGACCGCTGCTTCCTTGAAAATCTGGTCATCGCGCGCTATCGCCGCGATCAGGGCGATCTGACGGAGGACGAGTATCAGACCATCTGTCAGCTGGCAAACGGCGTTTCCGCGCTGATGCCAAAGATCGACAAGTATATCTATCTCGACTGCTCCATCGGGACCGTGCTGGAGCACATTCGCGGACGCGGACGCGCGTATGAGGACGATCTGGACCTGATGTACGTCTACGACCTCAAGGCGCTTTACGACGAGTGGGCGAAGACGCTCCCGCCGGAGCGCACGCTGGTCGTCCACATGGACGACGGCGAGTACGATCTGGACGAGATCATACGGTTTATTGAAAAATGAGAAAAACCGCCCTCAGCTTCCGCAGGAAGCTGAGGGCGTAGAGC
>CAKTVN010000324.1 GCA_934623545.1 uncultured Oscillospiraceae bacterium | reverse complement strand
TCCCGGGGCGCGTTGCCCTGAAGCTCTGCCCCAATTTGCTCGGTGTGCTGGCAAAGAACGTGACGACGGTGATCGTCACGGGTACCAACGGAAAGACGACGACCTCGCGCATGATCGAGCAGTCGTGGATCGATTCCGGAATCTCTTACTTTGCCAACAAGTCCGGTGCAAATCTGCTCAGCGGCGTTACCGCCGAGTTTGCGGTGCATTCCAGCCTGAGCGGCAAATGCCGCTATACGCACGCGCTGATCGAGGCGGACGAGGCTGCATTCAAATTCATCAGCAAATACGTCGACCCGAAGGCGATCGTCGTGACCAACGTCTTCCGTGACCAGCTCGACCGCTACGGCGAGGTCACGCACACGCTGGACAACATCCGTCTTGGCATCGAGAACGCGCCGCACGCGGCGCTCGCCGTCAACGCGGACGATTCGCTGTGTACGTCGCTTGCGGATCGGGTGCCGAACCCGGTTTTGTTCTTCGGCGTCAACACGCCGATCTACACCGAGCGCGTGGCGGAGCTTTCTGACGCGCCGTACTGCATTCGCTGCAAGCATGAGTACGTCTACGATTATGTGACCTACGGGCATCTCGGAAAATACCGCTGCGTCTCGTGCGGCTACTGCCGTCCGGAGCCGGAGATCGCGGTCGCCGAGATCACTGCGACGGATGAGGAGCACTCCGAGGTCGTCTTCGACTGCGCCGGCAGGCGCATCCCGGCGACGGTCTGTCTGCCCGGCGGATACAATATTTATAACGCCTGCGCGGCGATGGCGGCAGGGAAGCTCCTCGGGCTTGACCCGGAGGTCACGGCAAAGTCGCTCGCCTCGTTCAGCTGCGGCTTCGGGCGCATGGAGAAGTTTGACATCCACGGCGTTGAGGTCCGCATGATCCTCATCAAGAACCCGGCAGGCTGCAATCAGGTCCTGAACTTCCTGACGCAGCTCAAAGAACCCTTTACATTTGTCGCCTGCCTCAACGACCGCTCGCAGGACGGGCGCGACGTGAGCTGGATCTGGGACGTGGATTTCGAGCGCCTGACGGAGATGGGCGATCAGATCGCTGCCATCGACGTCTCGGGACGCCGCGCGGAGGACATGGCGCTGCGCTTCAAATACGCGGGCTTCCCGCAGGAGCGGCTGCGCGTCAACAAGGACTATGCCTCGCTGATTGAGGACGCCGTCGCGCTCGGTAGACCCGTCTATGTTATGCCGACCTATACGGCGATGCTGGCGCTGCGCGGTACCATCAGCAAGGTCTACGGCTATAAAAACTACTGGGAATGAGGTGCGCTTATGGAGCTTAGAATATGTCATCTCTACCCGGATGTGCTGAATCTCTACGGCGACCGCGGGAATGTGCTCTGCATGGAGCAGCGCCTGCGCTGGCGCGGGATCGACGCGGTGACGACGCGTGTGCCGATCGGCGCGCCGCTGCACGCGGCGGATTTTGATCTGTTTTTCATCGGCGGCGGTCAGGATTTTGAGCAGGAGGTCCTGCTCGGCGATCTCGCCGGCGGAAAGACGGCGGAGATCAAGTCCGCGATCGAAGACGGAAAGACCTTCCTTGCCATCTGCGGCGGCTATCAGATGCTGGGGCAGTATTATAAGACGTGGGACGGCGTACAGTGCGACTTTACCGGCGCGCTGGAGCTCTATACGGTCGGCAGCCGGCAGCGCATGATCGGGAACTATATGTTCACCTGCGACGAGCTGCCTGGCGTGAACGTGGTCGGCTTTGAGAACCACTCCGGAAAAACCTACCTCGGCTCCGGTGTGAAGCCCATCGGCAAGGTCCTTGAGGGCTTCGGCAACAACGGCGAGGACGGCGCAGAGGGTGCGCGGTATAAAAACGTCTTTGCGACGTATTCACACGGCTGCCTGCTTCCGAAGAACCCGCAGCTCTGCGACCACATTCTGAAGACGGCGCTTGAACACAAGTACGGCGCGGTCGAGCTTGCGGAGCTGAACGATATGCTTGAGAACGAAGCGCATCAGTACATGGAGAACCGGCTTTCCAAAAAGTAAAAAGAGACGCCCGCCGCAAGACGGGCGTTTTGTCACCCCGAAAGGGCGACACCTCTTTTGCGCGCGTAGGGGCAGACGCCCTCGCGCAGCCG
>CAKTVN010000323.1 GCA_934623545.1 uncultured Oscillospiraceae bacterium | reverse complement strand
AGGAGGACATTTTTTCTATGCATAGCTAAAGCTTTTTGGAACCACCGGCATTGCCGGTGGTTTTCTTTATACAAAAATCCCCCGGCGGTCGATTCCGACTGCCGGGGGATCTTCGCCTAATACGCTCCGTATCGTCTACGCATACACATGATATGTCTGCAATTTGAGCAGCTTTCCGGACTGCGTCGTGATCTCCTCATACCCACCCTTTTCGAAGCGGAATTTTTCCACAAGGTGAATGCTTGGCAGATTCCGCACATCCACCTCATAAAGATAGTACGGATACGCGCACCGCGCGTTCAGCGCGTCGAGCAGCGCCCGCATCGCCTCCTGCGCATAGCCCTTCCCCTGCGCCGCGCGCTTCAGCCACAGTCCGAGCTCCGGCGTTTTTTCCCGAAGCCCGAATGCCTCCATGCTCCCGAGAAACTCGCCGCCGTGTGTCAGGATCACCAGCTCCAGCATATTCCCGCGCGCCATCTCCTCCACAAACGCGGAGACGATTTTTCTGGCGGCATCGAGGCTCGAAAAGCGGTCCGGATATTGATATTTTGCGATCTCGTCCGTAAATTCCCGGTCATACTCCTCTAAATAAGCGTAGTCGAACGGTCGAATGACCAGCCTTTCCGTTTTCAACATTCTGTCTTCCCCTTTCCTGTACCGTCGAGTCCCCACTGCGGCAGCGGCAGGCGCTGCATCGCGCCGAAGATCTTCGTCTTCACGTCCGGATACTGTGTCTGGAGCTGCGCGAGCAGCTCCTTGACCTCCTGGCGCTTGGTGTGCTTGTCCGCCGGGCAGACATTGTGCACGACCGGCAGCTCCATGCGCTGCGCAAACTGTGCGATCGCCTTTTCGCCGATGTAAAGCATGGGGCGCAGCTGCGTCACGCCGCTGCGCGAAAGATACGTCACCGGCTCAAAGCAGCCGATGCGCCCCTCATAGAGCAGGCTCATGAGGAACGTCTCCGCCGCGTCGTCAAAATGGTGCCCAAGGGCGACCTTGTTAAAGCCGTGCTCCGCGATCAGGTCATTGAGCGCCCCGCGGCGCATCTTTGCGCACATGGAGCAGGGATTTTTCTCCTTGCGGTATTCAAAAATGATCGGTCCGATCTGCGTCTTCTTGCAGAAATACGGCACCTCCAGCCGTTCGCAGAGCTGTGCTACCGGCGCAAAGTCCATCCCTTCAAGCCCCATGTCGATGCTCAGCGCCTCGAGCGAAAAGGGCTTCGGATAGTATTTGCGCAGCTCCGCCAGCAGCACGAGCAGCGTCAGAGAGTCCTTTCCGCCGGAGACGCCGACCACGATCCGGTCGCCCGCCTCGATCATATGATAGTCATCGATGCAGCGGCGCAGCTGCCCGAGAAGCTTCTGCATGGCAATCACCTCAAAATATAATCTGCATATCGAGCATTCGAGAGCATTTTGGAGAAAACGCGAGGATTTTTGAGAATGTCCCGTAAAAACATGATTTTCTCAAAAAATCCTGTTGACACGGATTTCTCCGTGTGATATAAAATAATGGCGCGTTCAAGGGATATTGTATGCGCGCGCCGAACTTTTGTCAAAATTTTTTAACCGGAGCAGCTCCGCACGATCGCAGTGCGGCACCCGCTGCCACCCCGCGATGGTGCGGCGTTGCTCCAATCAAGACGGAGGAAACAAACATGACCACTATGGTGAAAAAAGAGAATGTCCAGAGAAAATGGTACGTTCTCGACGCAGCCGGTAAGCCCCTGGGCCGCACCGCTGTGACCGCCGCGCGTCTGCTCCGCGGCAAGCACAAAGTCGATTTCACGCCCAATGTTGACTGCGGTGATTTCGTCATCATCGTCAACGTGGACAAGGCGATCCTGACCGGCCGTAAGCTCGATCAGAAGACCTACTACCATCACACCGGCTGGATCGGCAATCTGAAGGAAGTCAAGTACAACAAGCTCATGGCAGAGCGCCCCGAGTTCGCAATGGAGCTGGCTGTCAAGGGTATGCTTCCCAAGAACGTCATCGGCAGAACTGCTCTGACCCGCCTGCATCTGTACAAGGGCGCCGAGCACAACCACGCCGCACAGAAGCCCGAAGCCTGGACTTTGGACTAATCAGGAGGTAACAGACTATGTACGAGAGCAAGAGACAGT
>CAKTVN010000322.1 GCA_934623545.1 uncultured Oscillospiraceae bacterium | reverse complement strand
AACACGATCAACTGGAAAATCATTTTAAGCTACTACGTCACCGGCCTTCCGGTCGATCTGGTGCGCGCCATTGCCACGTTTTTCTTCCTCTGGCTGGGCGCGGAGCCGATGCTTGAAAAGCTCGACCGCGTGAAGGTCAAGTATGGGCTGGCGGAGTAGCCTGCTCCCGCGCCGCAGGCGCGGGAACAAAACCACGTCCTTCGGACGCGGCGATGGACTCCGCCTGCCCCTGCAAAGGCTTTTTACGCCTTAACGTAAAAATTTTGCCCGCGCTGCAACAGCAGCGCGGGTTTTTGCGATATGATGGGTGTCAGTACTGAACACAACGCGAAAGGAAGTGAGCGCTTGGAGGATGCGGCGATGCTCCGGCGGCTGCGGCGGAGGGACCCGGCGGCGCTGGAAGCGGCGATGGCGCAGTACGGCGCCTACGTCATGACAGTGATCCGGAACCGGAGCCGGGGCGTCCTGACGCCGGAGGACCATGAGGAGCTGGCGTCGGACGTATTTCTGGCGCTGTGGCAAAGTGCCGCACAGGTCGCGCCGGGCTATGTCCGCCCCTGGCTCGGCGCGGTAGCGCGCAACCGGACGGTGGATGCTCTGCGGAGAAGAAACATCACGCTCCCGCTTGAGGATGCGGAGCCGGATGAGATAGACAGCGTGTGGCAGAACCTGTGCGAAAAGCAGCGCCGGGAGCAGCTGCGCAAAGCGCTGAAGGCGCTGCCGGAGGTCGATCGGGAGATTTTTTACCGGTTTTACGATCTGTCGCAGACCACGGCGCAGATCGCGGAGACGATGCAGCTCAACGCCTCGACGGTCCGTTCCCGCCTCAAGCGCGGGCGGGAGACGCTGCGCGCGCAGCTTTGCAAAGGAGGATGTGCATATGAAGATCAACTGGAGTGACCGGATGCAGGACGCGCCGGCGGGAAAATACCGGCTGGAGGCGCTGACGCCGGAGGAGGCAGAAAGGATCAGAAAAAAAACGATGAAAAAAATCATGCAGACGGAGGCTCTGCCGCAGCGCAGGGTGGCAAGACCGGCGCGGCTCGCGCTGATCGCGGCGGCGATCGCGGCGCTGCTGTGCGGCACGGCATTCGCGGCGTACCAGCTGGACTGGTTCGGGTTCCGGACGGTGTTCGGAGAGAACGCGGCGGTGCTGGACGCGTACACGAAAAGCTATGATGAAAACAGCGATGCGGCGCTCACGCTTCCCGGCTATACCGAGGAGGAGCAGGCGATGATCGCGGACGGCACGATGCAGGTCCCGTCGCAGGCGGAGCTTGCGGAGCAGGGCGCAGCGGCTTCGACGGAGGATTTCACGTTCACGCTGGAATCGATGGTGGTCTCAAAGGACGCGCTGCTGGCGCTCATGCGCATCGAAGCAAAAAACGGCACATCCGCCGCGCGCCTTACAGCGCTGGAGACCGCAACAGGATATGAGCGTGAGCTGGAAAATCTTCCGCTCGTGCTCGCTGAGAACAACGCCGCCTCCGGGCGCGAAAAGGAGCTTGCAAACGGCGGCATGAGCATGGAGCTGCTCCAGCTGGGCGGCAGCGCGGCGTATGTTCTGCTCACAAACAACGGTGGGCGCTTTGCCGTCGGGGACAAGATCTTGTTCCATGAGTTAAGCGCCAATGTCGATCTGTTTGAGGTCCCGGTCGCGGAGCTGATGGAGGCGGAGCGGACGATCGCGCTGGATGCGGCGGCATACGCGCAAAAGGACTACGCCTGGCAGACGATGACCGTCACGCCGATGGCACTCATCCTGGAAGGTAGCTACACACGCACCCCGGACAACATGACGCCGGACATTACGATCACGCTGACCGACGGCACGACGTTTGCCCTCGCGGGACCGTCCAACGGCTACGCAGACGCGCCCTACGGAAGCTACGGCTCCAGCGGGCACGCGGGCACCTCCTCTGGAACGGAGGCGGGCACCATGAAGGACAGCTGGATGCTTTCACAACTGCTGCGGCTTGAGGAAATTCGCTGCATCAGCGTGGATGGCATAGAGTATGCCATCGGCGAGGGATAAGCGCAAAAAACCGCGCCCGAAAGGGCGCGGGGCTTTTCGTCACCCGAAGGGTGACACTTTCTGCGATTGCACCGCAGTGCCGCTTTATGCAGTAACACCGCA
>CAKTVN010000321.1 GCA_934623545.1 uncultured Oscillospiraceae bacterium | reverse complement strand
GTCGCCCGTCAGGGCGTTCCTTGACCGCCGGTGTAACGATAACACGTAGAATGTAACGATTTGTTTTTCTGCGCGTCAGCGCTATTTCGCGTCCCCAAGCACTCTTTTCTCCCCTATCTTTTCTCTTGCGAGAGAAAAGATAGGGTCGTCGGAGACATCGCTGCGGTCTCACCGCAAGAACGGAGCCTTCGGTGAACACAAAAAGGGCATCGCATTGCGATGCCCTTTTTTGGTTTTTATTAAAAAGTAATTTTATCAGGATCCGGCGCCGGTCCCTCGCGCTCCAGCGCGATCAGCGCCGCCATATCCTCCTCCGACAGCGCAAAGTCAAACACCGCCGCGTTCTGGCGGATGCGCTCCGGATTCGTGGACTTCGGCAGCGGCAGGAAGCCCATCTGAAGGCTCCAGCGCACGCAGATCTGCGCCGCGCTCCGCTGGTATTTCTCCGCGAGCGTCTTGAGCAGCGGCAGCTGCAAAAGCCGCCCGGTGCCAAGCGGGCTGTATGCCTCCAGCACCATCCCCTGCTCGCGGCTGTAGGCGCAGACCGCCTCCTGTGCCCGACCGGGCGAAAGGCTGATCTGATTGACCATCGGCGCAACGTTGGCGGTCTCGGCAAGCGCCTGCAAATGATGCGGGAAGAAATTGCTCACGCCGATCGCGCGGATCCGCCCGGCTTCATACAGCTCCTCCATTGCCTTCCACGTTCCGGCATTCGCTTCCTGCCCGTGGTCGCGGCAGGCGACCGGGTTCGGCCAGTGGATCAGATACAGGTCCAGATAGTCCGTTCCCAGCCGCTTCAGGCTCTGTTCAAACGCCGCGCGCGTTGCGTCATAGCCGTGGTCTGAATTGGCAAGCTTGCTCGTCAGGAAAATTTCGCTCCGCGCGACGCCGCTTCTGCGGATGCCCTCGCCGACGCTCGCCTCATTTCCGTAGGACGCCGCCGTGTCAATGTGGCGGTAGCCCGCCTCGAGCGCCATCCGTACCGATTCTGCCGCCGTCTCGCCGTCCGGCGTCTGCCAGGTGCCGTAGCCGATGCACGGGATCCCCACGCCGTTTTGAAGCATGACCGGGCTCAGCTTGTTTTGAAGTTCCATCGATTTCACCTCTGAATCAAAATTGAAAAAACGATATCATTCAAATATCATATATTTTCATGCCCAGCATACTGCCTATGCCCATTTTTGTCAACGGCTTATTCAATTTTCGTGATTCTGCTGTCTTTTTTAACTCACTTTTTTGCAAAGCGCCGATTGACAGGTGCTTTTTTGCTTGATACAATGAGTTTAATCTTTGAAAACGTTTTTATAATTTCAAATTTGGAGGTTGTCAAAAATGGAACATACCATGAACCTGAACGACGTTCTGGTCCGGTTCGCACAGTATCAGGAGCAGGCGCGAAAAATACTCAATCCCTCTTGCCGCGTCTGCAAGATCTGCAACGGCGTCGCCTGCGCGGGTCGCTACACCAACGCGCTGGAGTTCGGCGCGAAGGGCAACAACGGCGGCTTTCTGAATGCGGTCCGCGGGCTGGCGGACATCCGCATCGAGCTCGACCCCATTCATGAGGATTATATCCCCGACACGAGCTGCTCTTTCTTCGGCAAGCAGTTCGATCTGCCGGTCTTCGCGTCCCCGATCGCCAAAATTCTGACGAACTACACCTTTGACAGCCCCTTCTTCAACAACAACGGCGCTTACGCGGACGCGCTGATCAAGGGCTGCTATCACGCGGGCGGCATGGCATGGCTCGGCGACAACAAGGAAGAGGGCTATTTCCCCGGTCAGGTCGCGCCCATCCGCGAGGTAGACGGCGTTGCCGTCCCGACGATCAAGCCCTGGGCGGACCGCGAGGAGTTCTGGAAGCGCGTCAAGTGGTGCCAGGAGGTCGGCGCGATGGCGATCGCGACAGATCTGGACGCCATCGGTCTGGGCTATCAGTATTCCGGCAAGGTCGGCAGCAAGAACGAGGGCGTCTGCTCCCGCACGGTCGAGGAACTCAAGGAGATCGTCGAGCGCATCGACCGCCCCGTCGTCATCAAGGGCATCATGTCCGTCAAGGCTGCCGTCAAGTGCAAGGAAGCCGGCGCGTATGGCATCCTGATCTCCAATCACGGCGGCAACGTCGTCGAAAACTCGA
>CAKTVN010000320.1 GCA_934623545.1 uncultured Oscillospiraceae bacterium | reverse complement strand
ACAAAGCACATTTCAGTCAACAAAAAACGCGATAACGATGCGTATTTGGACAGACCGGCGAGGTAGTCGAAATACTCGGCGTCTCTTTCGATTTCCATACGTCAAATATTCAACGGGCGCTAACATAACAAATAGTATTTGCGTATCGTGCGCTCAGGAAACCCGATTCTACGGTCGCCCGTCAGGGCGTTCCTTGACCACCGGTGTAACGATAACACGTAGAATGTAACGATTTGTTTTTCTGCGCGTAAGCGCTATTTCGCGTCCCCAAGCACTCTTTTCTCCACCATCTTTTCTCTTGCGAGAGAAAAGATGGTGCCGCCGGAGGCACAGTTACAGCGTCGCTGTAAAAAACAGCACTTCCGGTGAATCCGGAAAAGCGGGTTGAAAATTCTTTTTCTAAATATAGAAAAAGAGAAGCCTTTCGGCTTCTCTTTTACCGCTTGTCTTAGACCTTTTCCTTGACCTTTGCAGCCTTGCCAAGGCGATCGCGCAGGTAGTAGAGCTTCGCTCTGCGGACCTTGCCGTGACGGACGCACTCAACATCCACAACGTTGGGCGCATGGACGGGGAAAACCTTCTCGCAGCCGACGCCGTAGGAAATGCGGCGAACGGTGATGGTCTCCTCGATACCACCGTGCTTCTTGGCGATGATGGTGCCCTCGAATACCTGAATTCTTTCACGGGAACCTTCCTTGATTTTGACATGGACACGAACGGTATCGCCGATGTTCATCTCGGGCAGCTCGTGCTTCATGTACTGGCTGGTCAGAGCCTTCATGAGATCCATAGCTTTGTCCTCCTTCATATTAAGGCGTTCATGCCGCAGGAAATGCCGCTGTACCTTGATACCGGCTGCGGCAGAGGACCACCTCTTTCACAGACTTGGATATACTACCACATACGCGCTTCAAAAGCAAGTCATTTTTTCAAAAAATCGGTGCTTTTCCGCGAAAATCCGCAGTCAGCGCCGCAAAAGCGCTCCGTCAGGCGCTGCTTCAGTATCTCGGGCAAAAGCGGAATGCTTTCCAGTCTTGAAAGCGGTACGAGCGTCGGAAGATAGCTTCCCTTTTCCGCACGCGGGTGGGAAAATTCCGGACCGCATCCACTGCCGAAGACGCCGCTCACGCGCTCGCAGAGAAAGTATGACTCCTCCCCCGCCCCCTGCGTCAGTCGAAACAGCAGTTCCGGCGCCCGGCACCGGAGCCCAAGCTCCTCATAGACTTCGCGCTCAGCCGCCTGCTGCGGCGTCTCGCCCGGTTCGATGCCGCCGCCCGGCGTGACGTAATAATCGAGCGTTTTTCCCGGCTCCTCCGGGTCCGGACGGAGCCTGTGGATCAGCGCAATGCAGTTCCGCCACATCTCATCCGGCAGCAGAAGGACTGCGCGCGCCGTGTTTCTCTTTGTATCTGACACCTTGACGCCTCCTTCCGATGGTCTGCACATAAAAACGGACCGGCAGAGGATCTGCCGGTCCGAAACATCAGCACAGTGGCAATCACTTGCCCGCGTTCATCTGAGCAGCGACTTCCGCAGCGAAGTCTTCCTGCTTCTTCTCAATGCCCTCGCCCTTCTCAAAGCGGACGGCGTCGACGAACTTGACCTTGCCGCCAAGCTCCTTGGCAGCGGCGTTCATGTACTGCTCGACGGAGACGCTGCCGTCCTTGACGAACGGCTGCTGGAGCAGGCAGTTCTCTTCGTAGAACTTGTTGAGCTTGCCGGCTGCGATCTTTTCCTTGACCTGCTGCGGCTTGGAAGCCATCTTCGGGTCGTTGTCCATCTGTGCAACGAGGATCTTCTTCTCTTCCTCGATGACGTCGTCGGTCACGTCGCTCTTGTCCCAGAAGCGCGGGTTCAGAGCCGCGATCTGCATGGCGATGTCCTTGCCGATGGTGGTGGCGTCGATGCCGCCCTCGACCTCAAGGTTGACCAGAACGCCGATCTTGCCGCCGGCATGGACATAGGACACAGAGGTGTTCTTGTCGAAGCGGACGAAGCGGCGGATCTGAAGGTTCTCGCCGATGGACATGACCTTCTCGGGCAGGATCTCGGAGACCTTGAGCTCGGAGCCGGGATACTTGCACTCGGTGAGCGCGGCGACATCAGCGGGGTTGTCCTTCATGACGACCTTGCATATGTC
>CAKTVN010000319.1 GCA_934623545.1 uncultured Oscillospiraceae bacterium | reverse complement strand
CGGCCCGCATGATCGACCTGCCAGATGCCGAACGCAAGGCGCAGGAAATTCCGACGATGGAGGAAATGCAGAAATTCCTGTCTGCCCTCTGTTATGAAGAACCGGTCTTCCAGCTCTTTTACTTTCTCGCCATCAGCACGGGGATGCGGCGCGGTGAGCTGTGCGCCCTGCGCTGGTCGGATGTGATCGTGACCGGCAGTTATGAGGGCTATATCATTGTCCGGCATTCCCGCAGCACGGTTTCGGGTGAAGGCGTACAGGAGGGAACAACCAAAAACGGACGCACCAGAACCGTTTCTATGAACGAAGAAATGTTCAGCCTGCTGCGCGGGTTCTGCTACCGCAAGATGAGACTCCGAGACGAGAACGGAATCCCGTTCCCGGAATACATTTTCACAAAAGACGACGGCACGCCCATCTACCCGGATACGTTCAGCAAGCACCTGAAAGCCTTGTTCGCGGAAATCGGTCTGCCGAAAACCTATCATCTGCACACGCTCCGCCACTTCTTTGTCTCGACGCTTCTGCATGAGGGCGTGGACAAAAACACGGTCGCAGACCTCGCCGGTCACGGCGACACGTCGTTTTTGGAGCGCACCTACTGTCACCCGCAGATGCAGCTCAAGCAGGAGGCCGCGAAACGCATGAGCAATAGCCTGTTCGCAATACCCAATCCGGAATTGTTGGTTTCGTAGAATCTTCAAAATCTACTCGCTATTCCCAGTTTTTCTGGTATTGTTGCTGTTACAAAATCTCAGCCGTGCTGAGCAGAACAGGAGGAATCACAAATGGCAAGTATCAGAAAACGCGGGAGTAGCTACCTGCTTGTCGTCTCGATGGGTTACACACCCGACGGACGGCGGCGCAATCCGCAGCAGAAAACGGTCAAGCCGCCCGCGGGTCTTACGCCCAAACAGACGGAAAAATGGATGCAGGAGCAGGCGATGCTGTTCGAGATGAGCTGCAAGAAGCTGAACCCGGGCATCGACCGGTCGATCACGCTGGAAAAGTACACGGAAATCTGGCTCCAGACGATTGCGCCGGACAAGCTGGCAAAGTCCACGCTCGTGCGCGAGAAGCAGGATATTGAACGCTTCAAACCGTATCTCGGCAGCTACAAGCTGGTCGATCTGCGGCCGGAACACTTCCGCAGTCTCTATGCAAAGCTGCGCAAGCAAACGAACAAGGCAACCGGAAAGCCGCTCTCCGAGGCGACGGTCGAGGGTGTCCACAGCTGTCTGTGCGGCATCCTCTCCGACGCGATGGAGGGCGGCTATTTGGATCACAATCCCGCGTGGCGCACTTACAAGTACGCAGGACAGAAGAAAGAGAAAAAGATTGCGGACGATGAAACGGTGAAAAAGCTGATTCAGGCGTTGGAGGCAGAACAGCGTCCTGTACGAAACATACTTCAAGCTCATCATAGCCACGGGGATGCGCCGTGGAGAGAGCTGTGCGCTCAAGTGGGAGGATATCAACTACGCCGAACGCAGCATCCACGTCTGCCGGAACGCGGTCAAAACGACCGGCGACGAGATCATCGTAAAGGCTCCGAAAACGAAAGCGGGCAACCGATATGTGTATTTCTCAGCAGAGAGGGAAAGTCTGCTGCGCGAATACGAAGCCTTCTGCGCAGCGGAAACGGAGCGTTACGACCGGCGCGAGCAGACCAAAGACGACTATGTGTTCCGCAGAAAGGGCATGAAACTGCCGATGACACCATCGACCTTCACATGGCGATTCAAGAAAATCTTGAAAGCAAACGATCTTCCAACCGGCCTGAACGTCCATAGTCTGCGCCACACGGCAGCAAGCCTGTTCATCGCCAGCGGCACGGATGTCGGCACGGTTGCCGGATTGCTCGGTCACAGTCAACCGTCGACCACGCTGGATATTTATACCCATGCCTTTGATAAGAACAAGAAAGCCGCCAGCCAGATTATGCAAAGCAGTCTGGAGATCTGAGCTATCTTCCGAAAAGCTCTATTCGGTTGCGCTATGCTTCAAAAGCTGAAATTCAAACAAATTCATATAAAAATTCCGTGAAATCAGATGATTTCACGGAATTTTTGGTACGCCCGACACGATTCGAACGTGCGACCTACAGAGTCGGAGTTTTCAGGCATTAACTGATAAAATGCTG
>CAKTVN010000318.1 GCA_934623545.1 uncultured Oscillospiraceae bacterium | reverse complement strand
GCCGCCAGCGTATCCGACAGGAAAAAGAGCGCGGCGGCAGCGGCAAGGCTGCACACGACGCCCCAGAGAAGGCAGAGCTCCATCGCGCGCCGCACGCCGCCGGGGCGGCGCCTGCCGTGCTCCTCGGCGCAGAGATAGAGCGCGGCGGTGCGCACGCCGGAAAGTCCGAGCGTAGAGCCGAGCGCGCCGACCGTGACGATCAGCTGAAGAAGCCCGAGACCGGCTGCGCCGATTTTGGAAGAGAGATAGATCTGAAACGCCATGCTGATGCCGCGCAGCAGCAGATCGACCCCGGTCAGCAGAAAGACCTGTGTGATAATAGAAGAGCGTGGAAGCAAAAAAACACCTCCTTGCCCATTCCTATGGACAAGGAGGTGAACTTATTCCGTTTCCGGCTCAGTGCAGCTGGAAGGTGTAGTATACGGCGGCGATCAGCTCATACGCGATCGCGGCGAAGATGCAGTAGTAGGCGAAGGCTGCGCCGAAGATCAGGCAGACCACGAAGCAGACCAGCCATACCGCGCAGGTAATGTAGATCACAAGCGGATTGAAGCGGACAGGGAAGAGATGCAGCTTGCGTTTGCCGAGCACGAGCGTGCCCTTGTGCTTGGAAGCATTCGAGGCACCATACGCGCCGCCTGCGATCAGGACGAGCAGCAGCACTGCGAGCGCGATGCAGGGGAAATTCGCGCCGAAGCCGCGGGAATAGCGGTAAAACAGTGCGCCGGCGGCGACGGTCATGAGCGAGACGACGAAAAATTCCGTCCGATAGAGCATATAGACGATGTACAGGCAGTAGACCGCCGCGTGCAGGAAGGTCAGCGCAGTCACATAATCCATCCAGTACACGCGCAGCAGCAGACCCGTCAGCGCATACAGCACGGAAACGGCGAGCACATAGCGGCTGATCTGGCGCACGAGGCTGTTTTTCACGACCAGCAGCACGACCAGCGACGCCGCGGCGAGCACGCCGAAGAGGATCGCGGCGGTCAGCGTGATCGGATAGATCACGTCGAGTCCGTTGACGGTCGAATAATTGTTGGCGACCATCCGCATGAGATAGATCGAAACGGCGAGCAGCAGGGCTGCGCCGAGGATCTTATAGACTGCGGAGTCGTCGCTCTTTTTCGGGGTGCTGCGGGATTTTCCTGAATAATTATCCTTTGACATATGATCCGTCCTTTTTGCGTTAATCGAGTGCGCCCGCGGCGAAGAGGATCGCCGTCAGCGCGCACAGCGGCGCCGTCTCGCAGCGGAGGATCCGCGGACCGAGGGTGCAGCTGAGAAAGCCGTATTGCTGCGCAAGCGCGACCTCCTCCGGTTCAAATCCGCCCTCTGAACCGGTCAGAATGGCGGCGGAAGAAAAGCCGCAGCCGCCGATGGCGGCGCGCAGGCTCAGGCTGTGTTCATTTTCATAGGGAATGACACGCAGCTGCGCGCCGGAGGCGCGCTTCAGCGCCTCTTCGTAAGAGCTGAGTGCGATGACCTGCGGAATGCAGCCGCGTCCGGACTGCGCAGCAGCGGAGGCGGCGATCTTCTGCCAGCGCTCAAGCTTTCCGCGCAGAGACTTGGCATCCGGTCGGGAAACGCAGCGCGCGGTCGGAAACGCGACGATCTCCGCCGCACCGAGCTCCGTCGCCTTCTGGATGACGTGCTCGAGCTTATCCGCCTTGGCATATGCCATATAGACGCTGCATCGGATCACGGGCTCTGCGTCAGAGGGCGCACTGTCCTGTACCGCAAGGAGAACCTGCCCGGCGCTCATTTCGCAGACCAGACAGCGATAATCCGTTCCGCGCCCGTCGCAGACCGTGACCGCGTCGCCGCACTTGAGGCGAAGCACCTTCGCGTGCGCGGCGTTCTCACCAGTCAGCACAAGACGCTCGCCGTTTGGGGCGTCTTCGGGGGAAATGAAGAATTTCGGCAAACAGCTCCTCCTGCCTTCCTCAAACGATACTTTGCACATTATAGCAGAAGCGCCGGGGTTTCGCAAGAGAAAATGTCGCAGGAAAAAACACAGTTTTCAAAAAATCTGGTTGACAAATCGCAATGGTGCGATTATAATAATCTGGCACTGAGGAAGTGCAGATGCGAGAGTGCTGGAATAGGTAGACAGGCACGTTTGAGGTGCGTGTGGCAACCGTCGTG
>CAKTVN010000317.1 GCA_934623545.1 uncultured Oscillospiraceae bacterium | reverse complement strand
AATTTTTCAAAAAGACGACATTCATGTAATAGTGCTCGACGGAGGGGTCGAGGGTGACGGTGGTCACGCCGTTTTCAACGTCAAAGCCGAAATTCTGCTGGACGATCTCGACCAGCCCCCGCGTTTCGACGCTTGCCGTCTGGCGCGTGAAGGTGAGGTCGCTTCCGAGCTGCGTCACGAGGTCATAGCCCGCGAGGCGCTCACGCCCGTTGGATGCTCCGTAGAAATCATAGCTCGCGGGCTTGCGGTACTGCGCCGAGACCGTGACCGACTCGCCCGCCGGGACGGTCAGCTCAAACGCGGCGTAGCACACGCGGTCGACGCTGCGCGTATCGAGCAGAAGATCGTCCAGCCTGCCGCTGTCATAGCGCTCCGCCGGATGGTCGGAGAGAACGCCGTAATTCAGGAGAAATTCGACCGCCGCGCGGTAGAACAGCGCTTCCGTCTGCGCGGTCAGCTCGACGTGGTCATAGTCGCCGTAGACCGGGAAGGCATACAGCGCCTCCGTCGTGATCATACGGAGGAAGTCACTCAGGGTCATTTCCTCGCGCACAACGTCGGCGGAGATCTCGTCCAGCTCGGTGCCGGGGTAGCAGCCGCCGTTCTGATAGCCCTGAAGGGTGTAGCTCTCAATGTCCTCGCCGACGATGGCAAGGCGGGGCGCGACACGGAGATTACGGGTAAAGAAGCTGTGCTGCTCTTCCCCGGTCTCGGGGTCATAGCCATAGCCGTTGAAGCTATAGGTCAGGACGGTCGATTTTTCCGAGTCGAGCTGAAAGCTCATCGCGACGGTCGCAGCGTCCTCGTCCGTCTCGCCGGTCGCCGTCAGGGTGTAGACGTAGACGGTCTGGTCGAGCTCGGCGGTCGCGGAAAGGGCGTTTTGAAGATAGGAATCGGTCACGACCGGGACATAATCCTCCCAGCTGTTGAAGTGACGGATGTTCCAGCGCTCCTGCGGGCGCGTCTGCTCGACGGGTCTGAAGCCGCCGCAGAAATCACCGCTGTAGATTGGCGCTTCGACCGTAACTCCGTCGACCGTGATCGCAGGACGCTGCTCCTCCAGCTCGTAGATGGACGAGACGAAGGGATAGAGCGCCGTGACGGTCACATCGTGGCTTGACCCGTTTTTGAGCACATAGTCGTCCGTTACGGCGATGCTCTGGCTCTGTATTTCGTAGGAAAACTCGCCGCCGTTTCCGTCGTCCTCGGTGACGGTCCGCGGGGCACAGGGCGCGAAATCCATCGTGGTCGCGCGCTCGGCGGTCAGCTCCCCTGCCGCGCTTTCGAGCGTCAGCGGGAACATGGGACCGGCGTAGGACATGAAGCTGCTCGCCTCGGTGTCGGACTGCTCCTCGATGTTTCGTCCTCCGCCGCCGGCAGTGGATGCAGGCGTGCTACCTTTCGCGCCGCCGAAGCGATGGTACAGCGCGGCGCCCGCGATGAGGCAGACACAGGCGGCAAGCGCCGCCCAGCGCTTCCAGTGACCTTTCTGCGGCTTTTCCTGCGGCGGCTGCTCGCTTTCGACGAGGTAGGTCGGCTGCACGTCGCCAAGGGCGCGCAGAAGCTGCTGCTCATTCATGGAAAAAGCCCTCCTTTTCAAGATGTGTCCGCAGCGCGCGGCGCGTCCGGTGGAGCCGGACCGTGACCGTCCCCGGCTTCAGATCATAGCGCTGCGCGATCTCCTCCGCGCTTTCGAGGAAGAAATAGCGGCGCAGGAAAATGCCGCGCGACTGCGCGTCGAGCGCAGCGAGAAATCGGTCAAGGCTCTGGGTAAGCTCCTTCGCGATGAGCGCATCCTCGACCTCCGGCGAGCCGGAGACGCATTCGGAAAGCTCGTCGAGCGCGAGCGTACAGCTCTTGCCGCCGCGCTTTTCCGCGCCGCGCGCCTTCAGACGGTCGAGCGAGAGGTTTCTTGTGATGGCGGCGAAAAACAGCCGCAGATAGTTCGGCTTTTCCGGGGGCATGGCGCCCCAGGCGCGAAGCCAGGTGTCGTTCACGCACTCCTCCGCGTCCTCGCGGACGCCTGTGATGCGGTGCGAGAGCGTAAAGCAGTAGGGACCGTATTTTTCGTCGCTTTCTCGGATGGCGTCGCCGCTGCGCTGCCAGTAGAGCGCGATGATCTGCGCGTCCTCCATGGTTATACCTCCTT
>CAKTVN010000316.1 GCA_934623545.1 uncultured Oscillospiraceae bacterium | reverse complement strand
GGCGGGACGAGGGATGTGAAGTTTGTTCCGACGCAAATCCCCCTTTGGCGTTTTCTTTTTACCGCCAGCGGCTTTTTCTTTGCCGCGCAAAGAAAAAGGGGCTGAATCGTTCCCCGCGCACTCCGTGCGCGGATAAGGTGTCACCCTTCGGGTGACAGACCCCGCATCCTCCGGATGCGGTCCCTCCGCGCCTGCGGCGCGGTTATTTTTCGCCCTCCGGGCAAGCCTCTTGATTTCATCCTCAAAACCGGTTATGCTGAATGGGTCGAGAGCGTGCGGCGCGCCGCGCCGCCGAATATCCATGCCGAACGGCACGAGCGTGCCGGGGCATCATAAGGAGAAACTTCAAATGAAAAACAACGTTACGATCATTGAAACGAAGCAGGCACCCGGCGCGATCGGTCCGTATTCGCAGGGCTATGTCGCCGGAGATTTTGTGTTCACCTCCGGGCAGATCCCTGTCGACCCCGCGACCGGCACCGTGCCGGAGGGCATCACGGCGCAGGCGCACCAGAGCTGCCGGAACGTCGCGGCGGTGCTGGAAGCCGGCGGCGCGGGGCTGGAAAGTGTGCTGAAAACGACCTGCTTCCTCGCCGATATGGCGGACTTTGCGGCCTTCAACGCGGTCTATGCCGAGTATTTCACGGCAAAGCCCGCGCGCAGCTGCGTCGCCGTCCGGGAGCTTCCGAAGGGTGTCCTCTGCGAGATCGAGGCGATCGCGGTGCGCGGATAAGCGCCGCGTGAAAGACAGTGAAAGGAGACGAATATATGACCGATCAGGAATTTCTGGAGCGGTATCTGACCGACCGCCGGGGCACGGACTGCCTGAAGTGGGACGCGCTGGAGAAGCTGTACGGCGAGAAGGATCTGCTTCCCATGTGGATCGCGGACACGGAGTTTCGGACCTGCGATGCCGTCTTGGAGGCGCTGCGCAGACACATCGACCACGGCGTGTTCGGCTACGGTAAGGTGCCGGAGGGGTATTTCGAGGCGTTTTCCGGCTGGATGGAGCGGCATTACGGGCTGAAGATCCCGCGCGAGTGGGTGCATTTCTGCACCGGCTGCGTGACGGGGATCACCTGGCTGGTCCGGACGTTTACGCAGCCAGGCGATGCGTGCCTGGTCCTGACGCCGGTGTATTATCCCTTCCACAGCGTGGTCCGCGAATGCGGGCGGACGCTCGTGACCTGCGACCTTTCCTATGAGAACGGGCGCTTCTCACTCGATCTGGAGGCGGTGGAGCGCGCGATCGTCCAAAACAATGTGAAGCTGCTGATCCAGTGCTCGCCGCACAACCCGGTTGGGCGCGTGTGGAGCGAGGAGGAGCTGGACGCGGTGCTCTCACTCTGCCGCAGGCACGGCGTATTTGTCATCAGCGATGAAATCCATCAGGATATCATCCTCTGGGATAAAAAATTTACACCGGCGCTCGCCGTGCGCGATGGTGCGTACCGGGATATGCTCGCGGTCGTGACCGCGCCGTCCAAGACCTTCAACCTGCCGGGGCTGCTGCATTCGCACATCCTGATTGCGGACGAGGCGCTGCGCGAGCGGTATGCGCAGACCGTAAAGGGACTCAACCATACCAGCTCCAACGTGCTTGGTATGGCGGCGGCACAGGCAGCGTATACAGACGGCGACGCGTGGCATGAGGGCTTGCTCTCCGTGATCGAGGGGAACTACACCCGCCTTGCGGAGCGGCTGAAGGCGGCTGCGCCGGAGCTCACGCTCTGCGCGCTGGAGGGGACGTTCCTGCCGCTGCTGGACCTGCGCGCGCTCGTCGCGCCGGAGGAGACGAAGGCGTTCATGGTCAAAAAGTGCCGCGTCGCGGTCGATTACGGCGAGCAGTTCGGCGAGCATTTCAGGGGCTTTATCCGCCTGAACATCGCGACGGACCCGCGACTGGTCGACGAGACGGCGGAGCGGATCCTCCGCGCACTTGGAAGGGCGGAGGGCTGATTTCGTACAAAGCGGGGCGCGCGAGCGCCCTGCTGCGTTTTCGGAAAATGCTTCCGGCATTTCCGGAAGAAAACACAACAGAAGAAAACACAAAAGAAATCGCGAAAAAAGAGTTGACAATTCGGCTTGTTTCAGGTATAATCAGCCTTGCTGTTTGAGTTGCTGGTATAGCTCAGTTGGTAGAGCAGCTGATTTGTAATCAGCAGGTCG
>CAKTVN010000315.1 GCA_934623545.1 uncultured Oscillospiraceae bacterium | reverse complement strand
ACCTCGTAACCGTTCGTCAGACGCACACGGGCGATCTTACGAAGTGCGGAGTTCGGCTTCTTCGGGGTGGTGGTACGAACCGCGGTGCAGACACCTCTCTTCTGGGGAGAAGACAGATCGGTGGTCCGATTCTTCAGGGTGTTGATGCCCTTCTGGAGCGCGGGAGCCGTGGATTTGTAAGTGGACTGTTCTCTGCCCTTTCTTACAAGCTGATTAAAAGTAGGCATGGATTTTCCTCCTTTCTCGAATGATGCTGTTTCACAGCTTTTATATTGTCCCGAAATATCACAGGATATTCCGCAGGGACCAAAATCAGGGAGACGCGGCATTTTGCCACAGCCTATCCGGCTGTCTCCTCATTTTGGCGCACGATCGCGGCAGCCGCCGCACCGACCGCGATACCGCACGCTCTTCCGAGCTCCGGCATCGTCACATCGCACACGACCTCAACGCCGCTCTCGCGGCACTGGGCAAGCAGCGGCTCTGTCAGCGCGGGATCCGCGTCCTTTGCCAGAAACACGAGGCTTGCCTTGTGTTCCTTCAGTGCCCGGCGAAGCTGCTTGATCCCGACGACCTTGCTTTCGGTTTTCAGTTTCTCCAGCATCTCGGCACCTCCGGAAATTTGTGCGGGACAGACCAGCACAATCATGAATTATAGCAGAATCAACGAACTTCGTCAACAAGAATTGTCAAAAATACCTGACAATTTTTCTGAATTTCGCGTCTTTTTCCCTGCCCTGTCCGTCCTCGGCGTTCAAATCTCTCCGCTGTCCGGACAGAGCCGTTTTTTCCACATCTGAAAGCCAAAATCGGGCGAACTGTGCGCCGCCAATGCCTCGCAGAGCTCCGCCGCGCACGGCGCATCGCGTTCGTGCGCGGCAAAAAGGAAGCCGCTTCCGCGGCTTCCTTTTGAACTGTCTTTCAGCCTTACAGCTTCTCCTCGTCGATCATTTCCTGCGTCACGATGGACTCGGGAGTCGTGACCTCCTCGAAGTCGCGGTATGCCTGCAAGCCGGAGCCTGCGGGGATGAGCTTGCCGATGATGACGTTCTCCTTCAGACCGATCAGATGGTCGACCTTGCCCTTGATGGCAGCCTCGGTCAGGACCTTCGTGGTCTCCTGGAAGGAGGCAGCCGAGAGCCAGGACTCTGTCGCCAGAGACGCCTTCGTGATACCCATCAGGATCAGGCTGTCCGTCGCGTAGCGCAGGTCGGTCTCGCCGGCTTCGATACGCTCGCGCACCTTTTCGTTGGCATCTTCGTACTCGTACACGTCGACGACCGTGCCGCTGAGCAGCTCGGTATCGCCCGGATCCTCGACACGGACCTTGCGCATCATCTGACGGATGATGACCTCGATGTGCTTTTCGTTGATGTCAACGCCCTGCTGACGGTAAACCGCCAGAACGCCCTGCGTCAGATAATCCTGGACCGCCTCGACGCCGGAAATGCGCAGCACGTCATGCGGGTTGAGCGCACCGTCGGTGATGGGCTCGCCCTTCTTCACGCGCTTGCCGTGCTCGACCTTGAGTCCGACTGAATACGGGACCTGATACTGCTTGACCTCGCCGTCGTCTGCGGTGATGGTGATGTTGCGCAGCGCCGTGCGGTGCGAATCGTCCACGTCGACCACGCCGTCGATCTCGGAGATCTGCGCCATCTTCTTGGGCTTGCGCGCCTCGAAAAGCTCCTCAACACGCGGAAGACCCTGTGTGATGTCGTCGCCCGCGACGCCGCCGGTGTGGAAGGTACGCATCGTCAGCTGCGTGCCGGGTTCGCCGATGGACTGCGCAGCAATGATGCCGACCGCTTCGCCGAGATTGACGAGCTCCGAGGTCGCCAGATTCATGCCGTAGCACTTCGCGCACACGCCGGAGCGCGCCTTGCAGCCGAGGACCGAGCGGACATAGACCTTGTCGATGCCGTGTGCCTGGAACTTGGCGGCATCCTCCTCGCGGAGCATCACGTCCTTGGAGTGCAGGACCTCGCCCGTTGTGGGATCGAGTACATCATGGACCGGATAGCGACCGCGGATGCGGTTTGCAAACGAGTCGATCAGCTGACCCTTTTCATAGTAGTCGCCCTTCCAGCTGCCGTTGGTGGAGCCGCAGTCGAACTCGCGGATGATGACGTCCTGGCAGACGTCGACCATGCGGCGGGTCAGATAGCCGGAGTC
>CAKTVN010000314.1 GCA_934623545.1 uncultured Oscillospiraceae bacterium | reverse complement strand
GTCAACCTTACAAATGCAAACACGATTGAGATTCGGATTTTCCGAGGGACGCTCAAATACAATACCTTCCTTGCCACCTTGCAGCTGGTCAACCGGCTCTGCGATGTGGCAATTTTTATGTCCGATGCAGAGCTGCACGCCATGTCATGGTCGGACTTTACCTCCGGCATCACCGAGCCGGAGCTGATCCAGTATCTGAAAGAACGCAGGCTTTATCTCAATGAACCCGTGGAAAGCGAGGCGGAGGTCTGATGTGCTGCTTATTTGGACTTTTTGATTATGGGCAGAGCCTTTCCGCCAAGCAGAAAAGCAGAATCATTTCCGCTCTGGCTGTCGCGGCAGAAGCCAGAGGGACGGACGCAGCCGGGATTGCCTATCTCTCCGGTTCCCATCTGAGCATCTATAAACGTCCTTTGCCCGCGCACCAGCTTCGGTTCCGTATTCCGGCGGCGGCAAACGTCGTCATGGGACACACCAGAATGACCACGCAAGGATCAAGCCACCGAAACTATAACAACCATCCCTTCTATGGGCAGATCGGCATCGAAGGCTTTGCGCTGGCGCACAACGGCGTCCTGCGAAACGACCGCAGCCTACAGGTACAAAAAAAGCTGCCCGTTTCCAAAATTGAAACAGACAGCTATGTGATCGTGCAGCTTTTGGAGCAGGCAGGCAAGCTGGACTTGCAGACGCTTAAGGCTATTTCCGAACTTCTGCGCGGCTCGTTTACCTATACGGTTCTGGACAGCCACGCGCAGCTTTTCATCGTGCGCGGCAATAATCCGTTTTGCCTGTACCACTTTCCGGCACAGGGCTTCTACGTTTACGCTTCGACAAAAGAGATTCTGACCGCCGCCTTACGGAAATTCCGCAAGCATATCCCGTCCGGAAGGTTTGAGGAAATTGCGGTAAAAGATGGTGAAATTCTTCGGATTTCAACGGATGGTATCCGTAAAACGCAAACTTTTTCGCCCGATTTTCTGTTTCCGCTTTCCGCCTATCTTCCGCTGCGTTCCTTTGCCTTTGATCCGTGGAACGCCCGCTCGACCAGCTATGTGGACGAGCTGAAAAGCGTAGCCGGAGCGTTCGGGTATCTGCCGGAGGATGTGGACGAGCTGCTTGCCGACGGCTTCACGCCGGAAGAGATTGAAGAGTGTTTTTATGAGGGTTTTCTATGATACAGCCGTTACTACCCGTTGAAAGGAGGGAAAAAGATTATGGAATGGACGTTATTGGGTTTCGTTGTGTCTCTGGCAGTTTTATGCCTGATGGAGCATCTGAGTGTTCATAAGGAGGTGAAGGCATGACCATTCTGTTTGCTGCGGCTGGGACGCCGCTTGCCTGCTTTGCAGAGGGCGCTATTCTCGCCGCAAGCGTCTATCTCGTAAGCCGGGGCGTTCGTAATCCGCTGCGCAACAAGAAGAAATAGACGCAGCCTGTTTGATGTTAGGAGGGGGGACTTGCGCAAACCACTGCACCAGCAAAGCTGGGTGCAGTGATCTATTTCCCCCCTCCTAAAACCACCCTCCTGTCGCGAAGAGAAAGTAAGCTGGTCATTCCGCATTCTTGATTCCAGATGGAAAACCGCTTATTCCTCATAATAATCTACGCATGCGCGTAGATTTTAGCTTACTATTACTTTTTTACTGTCTGGAATTAAGGAATGTGGAATCAAATAACTTTTCTTTCGTTTTATATGTAAATTTCATTCTTATTTTTTGGAGGAGCATTTTGCGCAAGTTAAAATTTGCACAAAATCTGTTTCCATGAACTATGGGAGGAAATGCACATGGAGTCCTTTGCCTTTGTTTGTCCCGCCATTGTTCTTCTTTTTTTCATACTTTCTACGCAAGTATTTTTCTTCCAAATAGTCTAAAAACCAAAAAGCTTGCTGATCTAACGAAGCTACTGCGCACACCACGTCACAATACTCCTTGGTTTGGTGTCGTAAATTATCGATAATTTTATCTTCCAAGGCACGAAATATTTTAAGATCATTATATTCAGCAGCCACAATTCTCACGTATTCATTCCATCTTTTCGAGCTTTCCTTTTTGAAATCAACCTCATTTGCAACCTGAACCTGTGTCAAATGATTTGTCCACCCTTGAGGCAACTGTTGCAAATGATACACAGCAGCTTGACTTGATTTCACCGTTCAAAAACCCCAGCTCAGTTTACTCAAT
>CAKTVN010000313.1 GCA_934623545.1 uncultured Oscillospiraceae bacterium | reverse complement strand
ACACTTGCATCGTGTAATGCGTTTTGCCCGATGTACACGCCATCGGGCAAAACAGATTCACATTTTATTTTGCCGTGCGCGGCAAAACTCTACGAGGTTTTTGACGGCTTGCGGAAAAAATGATGTTGTTCCTGCAATCGATTCTATCCGCTTACGCGCCGATCGTCCACTCGCTCACATTCCAGAAGATGCCGACGCCGTGGTGCCCCATGACGGTATCCGCGGAAATGCCGTGGATGCGCGAGGAGGCGACGTAATTAGCATCAATGTAGCAGATGAACGCATACGCGGGGTCATTTGCAAGCTCGACCTGGAACTGATCATAGTATTCCTTGCGGACTGCCGGGTCGCTCGATTCGCGCGCAAGCGTCAGATACTCGTCGACCTTTTCGTTGGAATAGCCGGAGTAATTTGCGCCCTTTCCGGTGCCGAAGACCTTATAGGTGTGGTCGTCCGCGTCGAAGGGGCTGCCCCAGCCGATCAGGCAGGCGTCCTGCTGCGCCCAGTCCATCTTGGCGGGAATTTCCACCCGGCAGTGGATGCCGACATCGCACAGCTGCTGTGCGGCAGCCTGCGCAATGTCGAAGCGGTCCTGCTCGCCGGACATGACGCTGATGGTGAAGCCGACTTCTTCGCCGTCACGCTCATAATAGCCGTTTTCGCCCATGACGCAGCCTGCATTCTCCAAAACGGCTTTCGCCTTTTCGGGGGCATAATCGTAGTGCTCGACATTTTCATTGTTGTAGATGTTGCGCTGAAGCGGTCCGTAGGCGGGCATTCCCTGCCCGAGCAGCACGGCGTCGATGATCGCCTGCCGGTCGATGGCGTAGCAGATGGCGGGGATGAGGTCGCGATTCTCGTTCCAATAGTCGATCTGGAAGTTGAAGAGAATACCGCGGTAGTCGCTCGTCTTCATGTCATAGCAGGTGTAGCCGTCTTTGTTTTTGAAATTCTGCGCGTTCTTGGGGTCGAGCAGCGCCAGATCGAGCTCGCCGGATTCCAGCTGGACCGCCTGTGCGTTGTCGTCCGGGACGATCTTGAAAATGATGCGGTCGATGCTGGGCGCACCCCTGTAATAGCTTTCATTCTTGACCAGAACGATCGACTGCCCGACGTCCCAGCTTTCCAGCTTGTACGGACCGGTCCCGACCGGGGCGCGGAAGAATGCCGATTCCTGCATATCCTCGCCCTCGAGCAGATGCTGCGGCAGGACGGGCATGGTCATGTAGTCCAGAAACGCGACGTTCGGCGCGCTGAGCCGGAAGGAGATCGTCTGCGCGTCCGCGACGGTGATCTCCTCGACGTCCTCAAAGTTCGGGGCGTTTTCCGAGCCGTTGTCCGGGTCCATGATCGCCTCGATGGTGAACTTGACGTCGTCCGCCGTAAACGGCTCGCCGTCGTGCCAGGTCACGCCATTGCGGATGTGGAAGGTGTAGGTGTTGCTCGTCTCGTCAAAGTCCCAGCTTTCGGCAAGCCCCGGCACAACGCTGTTTTCGCCGTCGTGCGCGGTCAGACCGCTGAAGAGCAGGAGATTGATCTCGCAGTGCTCGTCCATTGCGGGGTTGATGCGGGTGTAGTCGCCGGAGCCGTAGACCAGCGTCGTTTCCGTTTCGGACGGCTGGTCAGATGCGGATGCGGCATCCTGTGCGGGTGCAGGCTTCGCCGCGCAGGCAGCGAGCGAAAGAAGTATTGCAAGCGATACGATCAGAAGAAGCAGTTTTTTCATGATTCCCTCCGGGTCAGTTTGTTTCTGAGGGCATTGTAGCAGATGTGAGGAAGGATTTTAAGCTCCCCAGGGGGATGTTTTTTCATGAAAATTCGGATATTTGCATATCGGGCGATTTTTCCGGATCCACCGAAGGTTCCGCTTTTGCGGTGTCACCGCAGCCGTGCCTCCGGCGGCTCGTCCTCGCAAGCTGCATATCCCTCGCCCCGCCGCAAGCGGCAGGTCTCGTCCATTGCGCTGCTCGTCCTCTCCAAACAGCAAACGCTTCGCTGGTTTGCTGTTTGGTCCCTGATTCTCTCGCAAGAGAAAAGATAGGGGAGAAAAGAGTGCTGGGAGACGCGAAATAGCGCTGACGCGCGAAAAGGCGTGTCGTTACATTGTGCGTATTTTCGTTCTCCAGCGCCCTTTTCTTCCATATCTTTTCCCGCAAGAGGGAAAAGATATGGTCGCCGAAGGCACAGTTA
>CAKTVN010000312.1 GCA_934623545.1 uncultured Oscillospiraceae bacterium | reverse complement strand
GAGGGAAAAGATATGGTCGCCGAAGGCACAGTTACAGCGTCGCTGTAAAAATGGCACTTCCGGTGAATCCGGAGAAAGCCTCCCGTGCCTCCGGCGCGGCTTGCGCCCTCTCGGGCGCAAAAAAGTTCTCACCCTTCGGGTGACAAAGCCCATGCCGCTTTCGCGGCATGAAGGTCCCGCGTCCTTCGGGCGCGTCCCCTCCTCCCCCTCTCCTTGTGAGGGCTTTTCTGTTTTCCTCCTGAGAAAAACACTTTTCTTTTGCAAAAAATGTGGTATACTGATGCCAGAAAATCACATGGAGGTTGAGACCATGAGCAAGCAGGCACAACAGGAATACGAGCGCTGGCTGCGAAATGCGGACGGCGAGGTTTTGCAGGAGCTGAAGTCCATCGAAAATGACCCCGCGGAGATCGAAAAGCGCTTCGGGCACAAGCAGACCTTCGGCACGGCGGGCATCCGCAGCGTCATGGCGGCGGGCATCGCCAATCTGAACGTCTACACCGTCCGGCAGACGGCGCGCGGGCTTGCGGCATATCTTTCCGGCGTGGAGGGCGAGAAGTCCTGTGCCATCGGCTACGATTGCCGCCACAATTCCCGACGTTTTGCGGAGATCTGCGCGGCGGCGCTGGCAGAAGCCGGTGTTCATGTGCATCTCTATGACCGTCTTTGCCCGACGCCGATGCTCTCCTACGCGGTGCGGCATCTGCATTGCAGCGCGGGCATCGTCATCTCCGCCAGCCACAATACAAAAGAATATAACGGTATCAAGTGCTACGGTCCGGACGGCGGGCAGATGACCGAGGTCCCGGCAGCGAAGGTCTCCGCCGCGATCGAGACGATCGACCTGTTTGAGCCGGAGCATCTGAGCTTCGAGGACGCGCTTGCACAAGGGCTCGTCACGTACATCCCCGACAGTGTCTGGCAGGACTATTACGCGCGGATCGCGCAGGAAGCCATCCACCCTGAGAACGTGCGCAAAGCCGGTCTGCGCGTTGTCTACTCGCCGCTGTGCGGCGCGGGCGGCGAGCCGGTCAGCGAGATCCTGACGCGTCTCGGCGCAGAGCTCCACATCCCCGAAAGTCAGCGTCGCCCATCCGGTGATTTCGCGACCTGCCCCACCCCGAATCCCGAGACGGACGTCTCGTTTGAGGAAAATTACCGCCTCGCGGCGGAGGTCAAGCCGGATCTCGTGCTGGCGACTGACCCAGACTCCGACCGCATCGCCGCCGCCATCCCGACGGAAAACGGCTTCCGGAAGTTCACCGGCAACGAAATGGGCTGCCTGCTGCTGGACTACATCCTGCGCGGGCTGAAGGAGCGCGGCAAGCTGCCGGAGAAGCCCGTCGCGGTCGAGAGCATCGTCTCTACCCCGCTCGCCGCACGCATCGCCGCCGCGCATGGCTGTGAAATGCGCATCGTGCTCACGGGCTTCAAATACATCGGTGGCGTCATTCTGGAGCTGGAGGAGCAGGGCTGCGCCGACCGCTTCGTGCTCGGCTTTGAGGAGAGCTGCGGCTATCTCAAGGGCGACTACGCCCGCGACAAGGACGCAGTCGTGGCGGCGATGCTCATCGCAGAAATGGCTGCGTCGTACAAGCTCGAGGGCAAAACGCTCGCGGACGTGATGGATGGGCTGTATGCCGCCTACGGTCATTTTGCCACCGGACTTCAGAACGTCCAGTTCACCTCTGACGCGCAGAAAGAGCACTGCATGGCGCTGATGGAGCAGCTGCGCAAGCAGCCCCCGGCGCAGATCGCGGGCTTCCCGGTCACGGCGGTGACGGACTTCCGCGCCGGCTTTGAGACGGTGCTCGCCTCCGGCGAGCAGCAGCCGACCGGACTGCCGAAGGAGAACATGGTCCTCCTGACGCTCGGCGAGCATGGGCGCGTCATTCTGCGTCCGTCCGGCACCGAGCCGAAGATCAAGTTCTACTATACCGCCCGCGCGGAGGATATGCCGCGTGCGGAGGAAATGGTAAAGGAAATGACCGCCGCCATGACGGCGATGCTCTAAAGCATACCCCGCGCACACAGTGCGCGGGGTTCTTTATGCGCCCGCGAGGGCGCAAACCGCGCCACAGGCGCGGAGGTAACTGCGTCCGGAGGACGCAGGAGGTTTTTCAACCCCGCTTTCTTTCTCGCATGAGAAAGAAAGCGCCGTTGACGGTCGAAAGAAAGAATGGCAAAGGGGGATT
>CAKTVN010000311.1 GCA_934623545.1 uncultured Oscillospiraceae bacterium | reverse complement strand
CTGCTGTTTTTCGTCCGTTCGGGCATGAATTTCAAGCTCGACGCGCTCTTTTCCGCGTCGGGGAGCCTGAACGGCGTTCCGCTCATCGCGGTCGGTGTGGGCTATTTCCTCGTCCGCATTGCGGGCAAATACATTGGCGCGTGGGTCGGCTGCGCGGCGGTCAAAAAGGACCGGCTCGTCCGCAATTATCTCGGTCTCGCGCTCATCCCGCAGGCGGGCGTGGCCATCGGCCTTGCGGCGCTCGGCGCGCGGACGCTCGGCGGCGTGCTGGGAAGCGATCTCGAGACGATCATCCTCGCTTCGAGCGTGCTGTATGAGCTGCTCGGTCCGGGCTGCGCGAAGCTGGCGCTGTACTTATCGAAATCGTATTCGACGAAGCTCGAGGATGTGGCGGTCGTCGTGGAAACAACCGAAGCCGGCGAGAAAAAGTCCGATGTGGAGCTGCTCATCGAGCGCATCGGCAAGATCCGCGAGACGCTTCCCGAGCGCCCGCATGAGGAAATGAGCGAAGAGGAGGCTGCCTTCATGGAGGCAGCGGAGGAGCAGCGCCTTGCGCAGACGCAGGCGCATAGGAGACATCTCTATTTGAGGAGGTAAGGATATGGGACACGATCTGCTTGCAAATTTACTTGGTGCGTGGAGCGAGGAGCTGAGCCTCGGCGCGATTTTGCTGCGCGTGGCGCTGAGCGCGCTGTTCGCGGCGGTCATCGGCTGTGAGCGCTCGAGCAAGCGCCATTCGGCGGGACTGCGCACGTTCATTCTGGTCAGCATCGCGGGCGTTTCTGCAATGCTCATCGACCAGTGGCTGATGGCGTTTTCCGGTGTGAAGCTGCCCGTCCTCTCGGCGGCGGCAGTCGTCGGCATGGCGACGATCAGCGGAAACTCCATCCTGTTCAGCTCCCGCAACCAGATCAAGGGGCTGACGACATCCGCCGGGCTCTGGTGCTGCGGACTGCTGGGGCTGGCGCTCGGCGCGGGGCTGTATACGCCGGCGCTGGTGCTGTTTCTGGTGCTGCTTTGCAGTATGTCGGGGCTTCCGGTGCTGGAAAAGCACCTCAAGGACCGCTCGAACCACTTTGAGGTCCATCTGGAGCTGAAAAACAAGGGCGACCTTGCCGATTTCGTGGCGACCATCCGCGCCCTCGGCATCCGCATCGACGACATTGAGTCGAACCCGGCGTACATCGGCTCGGGTCTGAGCGTGTTCTCGGTCTCCTTCACCGTCACCAGCCCGGAGCTCAAGCAGTATAAAAAGCATGAGGAGATCATTCAGGCGCTCCGCTCGCTGGAGTATGTCTATCACATCGAAGAGATGATCTGAGCGCGGGCGCTTTACGCAGGGCGGAAAATGTGCTAAAATACCTCCAAAACGTGAAGGAGATGCGTGCCGCATGAGCAAAAAGGAACTGCCTGTTGCACTGTTCGATTCCGGCCTCGGCGGGATCAGCGTGCTGCGGGAGACCGTCCGGGAGCTTCCGCATGAGGACTGGCTCTATTTCGGCGACTCGCTGCACGCGCCCTACGGCGTCAAGCCGGTGGAGGAAGTCATCCGGCTGTGCAGGCAGAATGTCGATATGCTGCTTCAGCGCGGCATCAAGGCGCTCGTCATCGCGTGCAATACGGCGACGTCCGCGGCGGCGGGCGTGCTGCGAGAGGAGTATCCGCAGCTACCGATCATCGGGACGGAACCCGCGCTCAAGCCCGCGGTCGAGCGCCATCCGGGCGGGCGCATCCTGGTCATGGCGACGGCAATGACGCTCGCCGAGAAGAAATTTGAGGACCTGCGCCGCCATTATCAGCACGTGGCGCAGATCCTGCCGCTTGCGTGCAGCGGGCTGATGGAGTTTGTCGAGCGCGGTGAGCTGTCCGGCGCGGAGCTGGACGGCTATCTGTGCGAAAAGCTCGCGCCGTATCTGCGCCAGCCGCTGGATGCGATCGTCCTTGGATGCACGCACTATCCGTTCCTGACGGGCGCGATCCGCGCGGTCGTCGGATCGGAGCCGGAGATTCTGGACGGCAGCCACGGCATCGCCGCGCAGCTGCGGCGGCGGCTCGCGCAGGAGCAGCTGCTGAACGACCGGCAGGGGAGGGGAAGCGTGACGTTCCTCAACTCGCTGGATGACCCAGAGATACTGACGCGCTGCGAGCGGCTGCTCGCCACGCCGGTGGAATACTGATACTGATATTCAATTAAAAACTTTCATTCATGGAATGGAAGTTTTT
>CAKTVN010000310.1 GCA_934623545.1 uncultured Oscillospiraceae bacterium | reverse complement strand
GCGTTGACACCATGCGAAAGCTCGGACTGACGCTGAATGCGGGCGCGTTCGCAGAGAACATCAATACCATCGGTATCGAGCTCAAGACGCTCCCGGTCGGGACAGTCCTGCAGATCGGTCCCGCCGTGCTGCGCGTGACGCAGATCGGCAAGGAATGCCACAACGACTGCGCCATCAAAAAGGCGACCGGAAAATGCGTCATGCCGACGGAGGGCATCTTCTGCGAGGTCCTCACGCCCGGACGTGTTCAGAAGGGCGACCAGATCACGATTTTGGAGGAAAAACCATGAAGCTGATCAACACAAAGGACGCCGTCGGTCATGTGCTGTGCCACGACCTGACGCGCATCGTGCCCGGGGAATTTAAGGGCGCGCAATTCCGAAAGGGACACATCGTCACCGAAGAGGATATTCCCATGCTGCTTTCGATGGGAAAGGAGCATCTGTACGTCTGGGAGATGGAGCCGGGAATGCTCCATGAAAACGACGCGGCGGAGCGCCTGTGCGCCATCTGCAAAAACGAGCATATGTCCCGCGGTGAGGTGAAAGAAGGCAAGATCGAGCTGCGCGCCGACTGCGATGGGCTGTTCCGCGTCAATGTGGAAAAGCTGAACGCGATCAACATGATCGACGAGCTGATGATCGCGACCCGGCACTCGAATACCGCCGTTCACGCGGGCGACAAGCTCTGCGGCACGCGCGTCATTCCGCTCATCATCCGCGGCGAAAAGCTCGACGAGGCGGACCGCGTCGCCGGAGGAGCGCCGATCCTGGAGCTGCTCCCCTACCGGTTGAAGACCGCGGCGGTCGTCACGACCGGAAGCGAGGTCGCGAGCGGACGCATTCAGGACACATTCACGCCCATCCTTGAGAAAAAGCTCGCCGCCTACGGCATCCGCATGACGGAGCACGCCGTCGTGGGCGACGGTCTTGACAACGTCGCGGCAGCCATCGCCGAAATGCGCACCAAAAACGTGGACATGATCCTCTGCACCGGCGGCATGAGCGTCGACCCCGACGACAACACCCCAGGCGCCATCAAAAAAAGCGGCGCGAACATCATTTCCTATGGCGCGCCGGTGCTTCCGGGCGCGATGTTCCTGCTCGGCTATTATGACGACGGTCAGCCCGTCATGGGGCTCCCCGGCTGCGTCATGTATGCAAAGGCGACGGTCTTTGACCTGCTGCTGCCGCGCATTGCGGCGGGCGTCCCCGTCACGCGTGCGGAGATCGCCGCGATGGGAAACGGCGGGCTCTGCCTCGGCTGCGAAAGCTGCCGCTACCCCATCTGCCCATTCGGAAAGTAAGGGCGTTTCAACCGATAAAGCTGCCTCACGGCGTTTTGTAATGTAGAGAAAAAGGAGAAAACGAATGAAGAAACTGCTTGCAATGCTGCTGGCTCTGGCTATGATGCTGGCAATGGTCGCGTGCGCATCTGCGCCCGCAAAGACGGAAGAATCCACAGACGCGCCCGCTGCGGACACCAAGACCGAGGATAAGCCCGCGGAAGAGACTCCCGCTGTGGAAGAAAAGCCCGCCGAGGAGGCGCCCACTGAAGAAGAAAAGCCCGCCGCTGAGCCGGTCGAGCTGATCGTCTTTGCCGCCGCCTCCATGACCGAAACGCTCACCGAGATCGGCAACAAGTTCATGGAGCAGAATCCGAACGTCACCATTCAGTTCAACTTCGATTCCTCCGGCACGCTGAAGACGCAGATTCAGGAGGGCGCGGACTGTGACGTGTTCATCTCCGCCGGTCAGAAGCAGATGAACCAGCTTGACAAGGACGCCTCCGCCGACGTGAACACCGACGGTCTGGACTTCGTTCTGGAGGGCACCCGCTTCAACATCCTTGAGAACAAGGTCACGCTGGTCGTCCCCGAGGGCAACGCGAAGAACATCCAGTCCTTTGATGACATGGCTGCCGGTCTGAAGGATGGTACCATCCTGCTCGCGATGGGAAACTCTGACGTCCCCGTCGGTCAGTACACGCAGAAGATCCTGAAGTTCTATGAGCTTGACGAGGAAGCGCTCGCCGCTTCCGGCTGCATCACCTACGGCTCCAACGTCAAGGAGGTCACCACGCAGGTCTCTGAGTCGACCGTCGACTGCGGCATCATCTACTGCACCGACGCCTTCTCCGCTGGTCTGACCATCGTGGACTACGCCACCGCCGAGATGTGCGGTCAGGTCATCTACCCCGCCGCCGTTCTGAACGTCTCGAAGAACGTTGAGAC
>CAKTVN010000309.1 GCA_934623545.1 uncultured Oscillospiraceae bacterium | reverse complement strand
TTGAACTGCGTCATGCGGCTCAGCTCGCCGAACTGCGTATAGCAGCCGAGCACCCAGCTCAGCTCCGCGTGCTGCGGGACGTGGCTCTGGATGAACATGATGTTCTTTTCGGGGTCGAGTCCGCAGGCGATGTACTGCGCGAGCTGCTCAAGCGAGCGGCGGCGCAGATCCGCCGGGACCTGACGGACGGTGATGGCGTGCATATCAACGATGCAGAAGAGGCAGTCGTACTGCTCCTGAAGGGCGACCCAGTTTTTGATCGCACCCATATACGAGCCGAGCGTCAGATCGCCGCTGGGCTGAATGCCGGAGAAAATTCTTTTTTTGATTTCCTGATTTTCCATGTTCATGAACCTCTGTTCTGTATTTTTACATAAGTATTGACATTTTATCACACCAGAACAGATTTCGCAATCATGCGGCACAGATTTCAGAAAAAACATTGACGAACGGACCGGGAAACGATATGATAGGGAACAGAAATTTGCAGCTACGGAGGAGACTCTCATGGACTTTTTTGCAGAAATGGAAGCGCGCATCCCGCACGGGAAGGTGCGTACCCGCTTCGCGCCGAGCCCGACGGGCTATATGCACGTCGGAAACCTGCGCACGGCGCTCTATACATGGCTGATCGCCCGCAGTCAGGGCGGCACATTCATCCTGCGCATCGAGGATACCGATCAGGGCAGACTCGTCGAGGGCGCGACGGACGTGATCTACCGGACGCTCGCGGAGTGCGGGCTCGATCATGACGAAGGACCCGATGTCGGCGGTCCGGTCGGTCCGTATGTGCAGTCGGAGCGGCGCGACCTGTTCGGCAAATACGCGAAGCTGCTGTGCGAAAAGGGCGGCGCGTATTACTGCTTCTGCCAGAAGGGCGACGAAGAGGAGCCGAGCGCGGAGGACGGCACGAAGGAGATCAAAAAGCACGTCTGCGCGTGCCGCGATCTCCCACTCGAGCAGGCGCTGAAGCGCGTGGAGGCGGGCGAGCCCTATGTCATCCGCCAGCGCATCCCGCACGAGGGGACGACGACCTTCCATGACGCCTCCTTCGGCGATATCACGGTGGAAAACAAGGAGCTGGAGGATCAGGTCCTGCTCAAGAGCGACGGGCTTCCGACCTACAATTTCGCAAACGTTGTCGACGACCATCTGATGGGCATCACGCACGTCGTGCGCGGAACCGAGTATCTTTCCTCCGCACCGAAGTACAATCTGCTGTATCAGGCGTTTGGCTGGGAGGTCCCGACCTATGTCCACTGCTCGCCGGTCATGCGCGACGCGCAGCACAAGATGTCCAAGCGCAGCGGCGACCCGAGCTATGAGGATCTCATCCACGCGGGCTATCTGACACAGGCGGTGCTCAACTATGTGGCGCTTCTGGGCTGGAGCCCGAAGGGAGCGCTTTCCGAGCAGGAGTTCTTCACGCTGCCAGAGCTCGCGCAGGCATTTGATATCTCCGGCATTTCCAAGAGCCCGGCGGTCTTTGATATCAATAAGCTCCGCTGGATGAACGCGGAGTATATGAAGAAGCTTTCGCCGGAGGACTTTTACGAGAAGGCGGAGCCGTGGCTGCGCAAGGCGGTCACAAGCCCGTCGATCGATCTGAAAAAGGTCGCGGCGCTGGTGCAGTCGCGGTGCGAGATCCTCTCCGATCTGCCGGAGCGCGTTGATTTCCTCGACAAGCTGCCGGAGTATGAGACGGAGCTTTACGTCCACAAGAAGTCCAAGACGAATCTTGAAAATTCGCTCGACACGCTGAAGGCGCTGCTGCCGGTGCTGCGTGCGCAGGAGGATTGGAGCAACGAGGGGCTTTATGAGCGGCTGGTGGCGCTCGCCGCTGAGAAGGAGGTCAAAAACTCCGTCATTCTCTGGCCGCTGCGCGTCGCGCTGTCCGGCAAGGCGTCTACCCCCGGCGGCGCAACGGAGCTTGCGTCCCTGCTCGGCAAGCAGGAGTCGATCGCACGCGTCGAGAAAGGCATTGCACTTCTTTCAAAATAAAAGGACAGCCGCCCGGAAGGGCGGCTGTTTGTCACCCCGGAGGGGGGACACTCTATCTGTGCCGAAGGCGCGAAACGTTATCGTTTCTCGTATAAGACGTGTAGGGGCGGACGACTCTGTCCGCCCCCTTTTCGCGTCCGGAGGACGCGAGGAGACGTATTTCAGCCCCTTTTTCTTTGCGCGGCAAAGAAAAAGCCGCTGGCGGTAAAAAGAAAACGGCAAAGGGGGAGTTTCGA
>CAKTVN010000308.1 GCA_934623545.1 uncultured Oscillospiraceae bacterium | reverse complement strand
CGGACTTGCGATCTTTATCGCCTTCCTGCTCACGGCGCTGATCTTCGCCGACATTGACCGCCAGCTGCGCGGCATTCTGCTCGGCGCAGTCATGATCGTCGTGCTGGGCGTGCTGGATGATATTCTGACGCTCAAGGCGCTGCCGAAGCTCATCGTGCAGATCGGCGCGGCGGCGATGGCAGTCTATCACGGCTGCGTCATCCAGTTCTTCTCGAATCCAAACGTTTTCAGCGAAGCAACGTATATCAACCTCGGCTGGCTTTCGGTCCCCGTGACCATCATCTGGATCGTCGCCATCACCAATGCCGTCAACTTTATCGACGGGCTCGATGGGCTTGCCGTCGGCGTCTCCGCCATCTCGACGGCGTCGCTCATTGTCATTGCCCTGCTCGTGCAGGAGTTCAACATTGCCATGATCCTGGTCGCGCTCTTCGGCGCGTGTCTCGGCTTCATCCCCTACAATATGAACCCGGCGAAGATCTTCATGGGCGATACCGGCGCGACCTTCCTCGGCTACATCCTCGCGACGCTGTCCGTGACGGGTCTTTTCAAGTTCTACGCCATCATCTCCTTCGCGGTCCCGTTCCTCATCCTCGGGCTTCCGATCTTTGACATCTGCTTCGCTTTCCTGCGCCGCATCGCCAAGGGGCAGAATCCGATGGTCGCCGACCGCGGGCACGTCCATCACCGGCTCATTGACATGGGCTTTTCGCAGAAGCAGGCGGTCGCCATCTCCTATATGCTGACGGCGATCCTCGGTCTTGCCGCCGTGCTGCTCACCTCGTCCGGCGAGCTCAAGGCGCTGATTTTGATCGGCGCGGTCTTTGTCGTCGGCGCGATCGGCGTTCACGCGATCTTCTCCGCGCACAAGCCGCACACCGACGCGGATGCCGAGCCGCAGCCGGATGCTGCCGGTACGGAAACACAGCAGCCATCCGCCGAAGGCGCGGAGCCACAGCAAGCCGCTCCGCAGGAGCATCAGGAGGAAGCACATGAGTAAGATCAAGGTCATGTCCATCTTCGGCACGCGCCCCGAGGCGATCAAAATGGCGCCGCTGGTGCGCGAGCTTCAGTCCAGCGAACACATCGAAAGCCTTGTCTGTCTGACCGGGCAGCACCGTGAAATGCTCGATTCCGTCATGGATATCTTCGGTCTCAAGGCGAATTTCGATCTCAACATCATGGAAAAGCGCCAGACGCTCTCCACCATCACGACCAAGACGCTGCTCGGCATGGAGAACGTCTTTGCCGAGGCAAAGCCCGACCTCGTACTGGTCCACGGCGACACCTCGACGACCTTCGCTGGCGCCCTCGCCGCCTTCTACCACCAGATCAAAGTCGGTCATGTGGAGGCAGGGCTTCGCACCTGGGACAAATATTCTCCCTTCCCGGAGGAGATGAACCGCACGCTCGTCGGCGACATCGCCGACCTTCACTTCTCTCCGACGCGCGCGAACGCGGAAAATCTGCGCCGCGAAGCCATCGCGGGTGAAATTTTCATCACCGGCAACACCGCGATCGACGCCATGCGCTACACCGTCCGCAGCGACTACCGCTTTACGACGGAGCTGCTCAACGAGCTGGATTTCGAGCACAGGCGCATCATCGCCGTCACCTGTCACCGCCGCGAAAATTACGGCAAGCCCATGCAGGACATCATGCACGCCATTCTGGAGGTCGTGGAGCGCCACCCGGATGTCGAGGTCGTCTACCCGGTGCATCTCAGCCCTGTCGTGCGCGAGTGCGCCTTCCCCATCCTCGGCGGTCATGACCGCATCCACCTCATCGACCCGATCGATGTGGAGGAAATGCACAATCTCATCGCCCGCTGCTGCTTCGTCATGACGGACTCCGGCGGACTTCAGGAGGAAGCCCCCGCGCTTGGAAAGCCGGTGCTCGTCATGCGCCGCGAGACCGAGCGCCCCGAGGCGGTCGCCGCCGGGACAGCCAAGCTCGCTGGCGTCGAGAAGGACGTCATCGTCTCCATGGCGGACGAGCTGCTCGACTCGCCCGAGGCTTACGCCAAAATGGCGAAGGCGGTCAACCCCTACGGAGACGGACGCGCCTGCGCGCGCATCGTTCAGGCGATCGACTGGTACTTCGGCTGCGGTGCCGAGCGACCGGGCGATTTTGTCGCAAAGTAAGTCAAACACTGTAGGGGCGGACGACCTCGCGCAGCCGTCAGCGATGAAGGAGCGCTACGGATGCGGCACACCCCTTGCGGGTGCTGTCCGCCCGCCGCGC
>CAKTVN010000307.1 GCA_934623545.1 uncultured Oscillospiraceae bacterium | reverse complement strand
TCCCAGGATTGGTCGACGTCCACAACCACGGCAACTCCGGCGCGGACTTTTCAGACGGCGACTACGACGGTCTTGTCAAAATGGCGCGCTATCTCGCCGCGAATGGCGTGACGAGCTTCGCGCCCGCGTCCATGACGCTGCCGTATGACGTGCTGGAGGCGGCGTACAAAACGGCTGTGCAGTTCAAAAAGGCGCAGCCGGAGGGCTGTTCCCATCTCATGGGCATCCACATGGAGGGACCGTTTTTCTCCGAGAAGAAAAAGGGCGCGCAGAACGGCGCGTATCTGAGACTGCCGGATTTTGAGGCGTTCAAGCGGCTCTATGACGCTTCCGAAGGGCTCATCCGTATCGCGGACGTGGCAGCGGAGTTGCCGGGCGCGGTCGAGTTTACTGAGCAGGTGTCTAAGCTCTGCACCGTCTCCATCGCACATACCGACTGCACGTATGAAGAAGCCTCCGCCGTCTTTGACGCGGGCGCGTCGCACCTGACGCATCTCTACAACGCCATGCCTGGCATCCACCACCGCAAGCCCGGTCCCATTGGCGCGGGCAGCGAACGTGAAAACGTGGTCGCGGAGCTGATCTGCGACGGGCAGCACATCCACCCGAGCGCGGTGCGCATGGCGTTCAAGCTGTTTCCGGGGCGCATTTGCCTGATCTCCGACGCGCTGCGCTGCTGCGGGATGCCGGGCGGGCAGTACACGCTCGGCGGACAGGACGTGTTTTTATCAGGTGGTGTGGCGAAGCTGGCGGACGGCACACTCGCGGGCTCTGCAACGAATCTCTACGACTGTATGCGAAAAGCGGTCGAATTTGGTATCCCGAAGGAGCAGGCGATTTTGTCTGCGACGCTCATCCCGGCGCGGGAGATCGGGCGCGAGAATGAGATCGGCTCCATCGAGCCCGGAAAGCTTGCGGATTTTGTTGTTTGCGATGAAAATTTGAGCCGCGAGGCAGTCTATCTGGGCGGTAAGACGCTATGAAAATGTACAACGTCCCAAGAATTGACGGTGCTCCGGACTGGAGCGCCGTCCCGGTTCTTGCGGTCGATACGATCCTCTGGGCGCCGGACTGCGGCATCCGCATGACGCAGCAGCTCTGTTACGATGAAACGGCGCTTTACGTCCGACAGCAGGCGTGGGAATCCGCCGTCCGCGCGGAATATACCGCGCCGCTCAGCCCCGTCCATGAGGACAGCTGCATGGAGTTTTTCTTCGCCCTCGGCGCGGACGAGCGCTATTTCAACTTTGAGATCAACCCGAACGGATGCATCGAGCTCGGCTTCGGCCCGGACCGTAAAAACCGCGTCCGCCTCTGCCACAAGGCAGAACAGGAGACTTTCCAACCCAGCTGTGTCCGCACGGCGGATGGCTGGACGGCGGGATACTGCCTGCCGCTGGACTTTCTCCGGCTGTTCTATCCGGACTTCCGGTTTGTCCCCGGCGTCCGCTTTCGCGGCAACTGCTATAAATGCGGCGACCGGACGGAGCATCCCCACTTCCTCGCATGGAACCCGGTAAACACCCATTCCCCGGATTTCCACCGTCCGGAATTTTTCGGGAAGCTGATCCTAAACTAAAGCCTTATAAAAACGTTTATGTGCCTTGAATCTAATTTTAGATTCAAGGCACAGTTCGTAAATATTCTAGTTATCTCTAAGAATATTCTATCTGATGGATAATTAGAATCTTACCTTTTACGTAGAATAAAACTAGGAAAGAAGAAGTCGATGCCAGTGGAGAAATCTTACTATGAACGACTAGGATATAACATATATCAGATTCGAAGAAGACGAGGAATCTCTCAGGAAAAATTGGCTGAAGGTGCAAATTGCAGTCAAAAATATATCTCTCAAATCGAATCAGGTCAGGCAAGGTTGAGTGCATTCATGTGTGCAAAGATTGCCTTGGCACTTAACACTAGTATGGATTCGTTGTTTTTTGATGTCGCTGAAAGTGAAGAGCAAAGTATTCGTACAGCAAACGAGCCAGAATTAGTATTGCTTGAAGAAATCTCAAAGGCAGTTCAACATTATTTAGAAGCAAAGAAATAGCGGTGTTCCGGCGAACACCGCTATTTTTAACCCTCAGATTTCTGTTTCCGCATCAGGCGCATCATACCGAGCAGGAATTCCTGCTGCTCGTCCGAAAACGTTGCAGCCAGATGGGAAATCTCGCGTAAGCGTGCATTTTGCTCTTCAAACTCCGGATAGATGAGCCACTCGGTCGGTGCGCCCAGCGTCCGCAGCAGCTTTTCCATTGT
>CAKTVN010000306.1 GCA_934623545.1 uncultured Oscillospiraceae bacterium | reverse complement strand
CCCTTTGGCGTTTTCTTTTTACCGCCAGCGGCTTTTTCTTTGCCGCGCAAAGAAAAAGGGGCTGAATCGTTCCCCGCACGCTACGCGTGCGGATAGAGTGTCACCCTTCGGGTGACAAAGCTCATGCCGCTTTCGCGGCATAAAAGCCCCGCGTCCTTCGGGCGCGGTCCCTCCGCGCCTGCGGCGCGGCTTGCGCCCTGCCGGGCGCTTTTTGATATCGTTACACGATATCATATAACGATATTACACCTTCGCGCATAAAAAGTCAAGCTCCTGCCGGGCTTCTCCGGCAGGAGCTTGCAGCAGTCCTGTTTCTGCTCCGAAAAGCACCTTCTCAAAAGTGCATCAGTTTCTCCATCAGCTTCTGATAGATCACGCGCATGGGCGGCTCCGACACCGCGGGGCAGACCTCCTCCGGGCGGAACCAGCGCACGCCGCTGTTCTCATCCGGCTTGCAGTGCAGCGCGTCGTGCGCGTCCGCCTCCAGAAGATACGTCACATTGAGATGCAGATGCGCCGAGACAAATTTCCCGCGCTTGATATGCTGCGTCACGGGCAGGATTTCAAGCGAATAGATCTCCGGCGAGACCGGACGGACCTTCTGTACGCCCGACTCCTCACGCACCTCGCGCAGCGCGACGGCAAGCAGATCGGTCTCGCCGTCGGCGTGTCCGCCGAGCCACGCCCAGGAGTCATATTGATTGTGATACGCCATCAGCGCGCGGCTGCGGTCCGGCGTGACCACCCACGCCGAGGCGGTAAAGTGCGCGGTCTCGTTCTGCCGCGTGAACAGGTCGTCAAAAAGCGCGCAGTCGCGCAAAATCAGCCGCCGGTCGTTCTCCTCCTGCTCGCAGCAGGGCACATACGCGGCGATCTGCTCAAAAAGTTCCATTCGTCTCTCCCCTCTCCGGTCTATCGCTCTTGCGTCGTTTGCATCTGCGCCGCGCTCACATGAGCGGCGAGAAAATGCGCAGAACGGTCCGCAGCAGGCGCGGGAGGAAGCCCACATGGCGGCTTCTGGCGTAGGTGATCTCGCGGCACTTGGGGAAGGTCTCCTCAAAGTCCGCCTTCACCTGCATCGCGGCGTCACAGTCGTAGAGATAGACCGCGTCCTCAAAATGCAGATACAGGCTGCGGAAGTCCATGTTGACCGTCCCGACAACAGCGTAGCGGTCGTCGGCGAAGCAGACCTTGGAGTGCACGAAGCCGGGCTTATACTCGAAAATGCGCACGCCCGCCTCGAGCAGAAGCGGATAATTTGCCCGCGTCACGGCATAGACATACCACTTGTCCGGGATGCCGGGCGTGATGATGCGCACATCCACGCCGGTCTTTGCGGCGTTGCAGAGCTCCTGCGACATCTTGTCGTCTAGGATGAGGTACGGCGTCATGATCCAAACCCGCTCGCGCGCGCACTGGATCAGCCCGCTGAACGCTGTCGCGCCGACGTCCTCATAGTCGAGCGGACTGTCCGCAAAGGGCTGCAAATAGCCCTGCGCCGCGGCGGGCGGGTCGCCATACAGCGGGCGGAAGGAAGCAAGGTCTTCCTCCAGCCGGTCGACATAGTCCCACATCGTGAGGAACATGACCGTCATCGACCAGACGGCTTCGCCCTCGACGCGGATGCCGCAGTCCTTCCAGTGCCCGAATTTCGAGCCGATGTTGATATACTCGTCCGCGAGGTTGATCCCGCCGGTATAGCCGACTGTCCCATCGATGATCATGAGCTTCCGGTGGTCGCGGTTGTTGAGCCGGCTGGACAGCACCGGGATAAAGGGCTTGAAGCTGTGCGCCTGGATGCCCATCTCGCGCAGCCGGCGCGGATAATTGCCCGGCAGACGCGTGATGCAGCCGAAATCGTCATAGAGCACGCGCACGTCTACGCCCTGCGCGACCTTGCGGAGCAGAATTTCCAGAATTTTGTCCCACATGACGCCCTTGTCGATGATAAAATACTCTAAAAAGATATAATGCTCCGCCTTTTCAAGATCCTCGCACATAGCGGCAAAGCACGCCTCGCCGATGGGATAATACGCGGCGGCGGAGTTGTCATAGACCGGATAATGCGACGTGTGCAGCAGATAGCGCGTGTGGTTGTACGCCGCGCCCTCCTCCTGTTTCAGCGCCTCAAGCACCCGCTCGTCCTGCGGCAGGCTGCTGAGCGTTTCGCGGCTGATACGCTCCATCTTGCGGTTTTCCCGGCTGGAGGCTTTGTTCCCGCCGAAGAGCAGATAGATCGTAATGCCTGCCACCGGGAACGCCAGGATCA
>CAKTVN010000305.1 GCA_934623545.1 uncultured Oscillospiraceae bacterium | reverse complement strand
TCGCGTCTCATAATGATCTTCATATTAAAAACTTCCATTCCATGAATGAAAGTTTTTAATTGAATATCAGTATAAATTCCCCGCGCGATCCTACATTTTTCTCCGTCTTCGGTGCCGTCACAGGTTGCAATTTGTATCCGTTTCTGCTATAATCGTATAAAATTTGTAACTATTAAGGAGGGCGCGACAGCATGGCAAGACGGCTACAGGCGCTTTGTTTGACGCTGGTCCTTTTACTGACGCTGAGTATCCAGAGCGTTTTTGCAGAGGAAGGCGACGGCTTATACGACGAATGGGGCAACGAGCTCTGGTCCGAGGAGGGGACCTCGAACGAGGAGGCTCCTTCCGAAGAAACGGAAGAAGTCGTCTTCCCGGACGTTCAGCCCGGAAAATGGTTCTATGACGACGTGATGACGCTCTATGAAGCGGGCGTGATCGACGGTTATACCGACGGTCTATTCCATCCGGACAGCGCCGTCACGACCGGACAGGCGCTCAAAATGATCCTCCTCGCGGCGGGCTATGGCGAGCCGGAGCGCGTCGCGTCGCACTGGGCACGCGGCTATCTCAACCTCGCGCTGGATGAGGAAATTCTGGTCCGCGGCGAGATCACCGATCTGGATGTCACCATCAGCCGCGCCCTGGTCGCGAAAATCGCGGCGCGAGCGCTGAAGCTGGAGCGGCAGTCCGAAGAGGATCACTTCACGGATACCTCTGACGATTCCGTGCAGGCACTCTATGAGGCGGGCATCATCACCGGCTACAAGGACGGTACATACCTTCCGAACCGAACGCTGACGCGCGCAGAGCTCTCTGCCATCGTCCGCCGCATCTACGATTACCGCGAGGCTGCTGATTCCGGCGACTCCGGCACAACAGACAATTCCGACATCCAGCTCCGCACGACGGAAAAGTGCATCCAGATGCTCAAGGACCTCGAGGGCTTCCAGGAAAAGCCCTATTGGGACTATCAGCAGTATTCCATCGGCTACGGCAGCGCCTGTAAAGAGGGCGATTACCCCGACGGGATCACCCGTGAGGAAGCCGACCGTCTGCTTCGCACCTATCTTCAGGGCTTTGAGAAGGATCTCGACGCCTTCCTCGATCAGAACAGCATCCGCCTGTCGGACAACCAGTATGACGCGCTGATCTGCTTTACATACAACCTCGGCAGCAGCTGGATGCGCGGCACGAAGCTTTCCAAGCTCCTTGCCAGCGGCAATTATACTGAAAACGAATTTGCCAGCGCCTACGGCGTCTGGTGCCATGTCGGGACGGACGCGCAGATCCACAAGGGTCTGATCTCCCGCCGCGTGCGCGAGCTGCGGATGTTCTTTGACAACGACTATACCAATCCCACCAGCAACACCTTCTACTACGTCATCTACACGACCGACAAGGGCAAGCTGGAGACCGACGTCGGGCTTTACCGCGCCGGGACGCGCTACGATCCCCTCTTCTCCGTCTCGGCGGACGGCGACCGCTTCCTCGGCTGGTTCACGGACGACGGCACGGAGCTCACGAAGGACGACATCGCCTCTGAGAACCTGACAGTCACCGCCTCCTGGGAAAACGGCAGCGGCGACACCGGCGATGCCGGCGACAGCGGCAGCTGGGATGACAGCTGGGACGACGGCTGGAGCAGCCGCTGGGAATAATTATTTCTAAAAAGTCTTATTAAGTCCGATTTATCGGACAGGCAATGTTGTATAATAGGCACAGCTCAAGCAGAAAGGATGCTGTGTCATGGGATATTCGGTTCGCTATGTAAGAGATCATGTGGAGGTCTACTCCCCGCGCGGTGAATTTCTTTTCTCCGCCGACAATCTGGCGGAGGCATATTCCATTCTGGAGGATTGACGGGTGAACATTCAGATTTTCGGAAAATCCAAGTGCTTCGACACCAAAAAGGCAGAGCGCTGGTTCAAGGAACGACGCATCCGCTATCAGAGCGTCGATCTGCTGAAATACGGGCTTTCCGGCGGAGAGTTTGACAGCGTCCTGCGCGCCGTCGGCGGCGTTGACAAGCTGATCGATTGGGACCGGAAGAGCCCCGCGATCGATCTCATGCGCTACATGGACGACGCGCGCGCCAAGGAGGACAAGGTCTTTGATGACCCCTCCCTTCTCAAAACGCCGATCGTCCGCAACGGCAAAAAAGCCACTGTCGGCTACTGCCCAGAGGTTTGGGAAGCTTGGGAATAATAGTATTTTCTGATTAAATTCTTTAATCAGAAAGGTTCCGCCTTTGGCGTAACCGATTCCGTGATTTTGATAAAATCAC
>CAKTVN010000304.1 GCA_934623545.1 uncultured Oscillospiraceae bacterium | reverse complement strand
TCGCAGAAGTGTTCCGCGCCTCCGGCGCGGTATTATGCCCTCCGGGCATAAAGAGTGTCACCCCTCCGGGGTGACAAAAGGGCTGCCCTTTCGGGCAGCCTTATTCTGCGGGCTCCTCCTCTTCCGGCGGCGTCAGGATCAGCGCCAGCGACGAGGTCTCACGCAGGACGCGGATGGACGCGCCGCCGCTTTTAAGCGTCTGAAGCACATCGGCGACATCTGCGCCGCAGAGCACGAGACTGGACTGCGTTTCCTCAGACTGCGCGACCAGCTCGGGCAGGGGAGTGACCTGCGGCTGCGAAACAAAAATGCAGTAGCCGGGGCAGAATTCCGACTGCGCCGGGGTCAGCAGCGCAAGCAGCGTCTTGCGATGCAGGGTCTGCTCGAGCGCGTCGTTCGCCTCCTTCAGGGCGATGGCGGCATCGTCCGCGTCGGCGGCGCAGGTGATGCCGATGGCGTGCCCAGCGGTATAGAGCGCGCGCACCAGCGCCGGGGCGCTGCGAATTTCTTCTGCCGTCAGGAAAAAGGCGGCGCGCTGTCCGGCATCCAGAAGCGCCTGCGCGGCAGATTCCATGTTTTCCAAGCCGGTGACGGCGAGGTAGAAGGTCCCGGCGCTGCGCGGCTCGTCCGGCTCCTCGTCCGGGGTGCCGCCGGTCGGGCGGGAAAAGTCCTCGGGCGCCTGGTTCTGATACTGCTCAGCGAGGTAGGAGATCAGGTTTTCCGCGCGCTCGATGAACAGCGCGTCGTCATAGACCTCGTTCCCGGTCGTAAAGCGCAGGATGGGATAGCCGGAGGCGCTGTTGAGCGTGGTGACGGAGAGCCCGAAATGCTCGAGACAAAAGTCCAGCGGGATGTACAGAACGCCGTTGCGGTAGACTGTCGTGCGCTCATAGACGTTTTTGTCCTCGTCCGTGACGGTGCCGTTTGACAGATCGAACACCAGCCGCGCGCCGCGCCGGAAGAGCACAAGCGTCTGCTCGGCGGCGTTATACGAGGGGACGACCCCGCCGGGAGAGGCGTTGAAGACGGTATAGGGCGCGAAAAGCGAGCCGCCCGCAAAATAGGGTGAGGCACTGTCGGGCATCGTCAGCGGGATGGAGTCGTCGACGGCGACAAAATAAATATTTGCGGCTTGCGCCGGCGCGGGGAGCAGCAGCACGCACAGCACGGCAGCCAGCAGCAGCGCGCAGAGCCTCTTTCGCATTTTCCCACCGTCCTTTCAGGTGCATACCATCATAATTGATTGCAGTATAGCACATTTTTTTCGGAACGGCAAGCCGGAGACTTGCAAGAGGCGGCAGAGCCGTGCTACAATGGCAAAAACAAAGCGGGAGGCGGCGCTATGAAGCGGATCGAAAAGGAAAATTATTATCTGGACATTGCTCAGACCGTTCTGGAGCGCTCGACCTGTCTCCGGCGGCAGTACGGCGCGATCATCGTCCGCAACGACGAGATTGTCGCGACCGGCTATAACGGCGCACCGCGCGGGCGGAAAAACTGCTCCGATCTGGGCTATTGCGTGCGCGAGCAGATGTGCGTGCCGCGCGGCGAGCGATATGAGCTGTGCCGCAGCGTCCATGCCGAGGCGAACGCCATTATCTCTGCCTCGCGCAACGAGTGCATTGGCGGAACGATCTATCTGGTCGGGCGGGACGCGAAAACGGGAGAGATCCTATCGGACGCGACCTCCTGCTCCATGTGCCGCCGCATGATCATCAACGCGGGGCTCGCGCGGGTGGTCATCCGCGTGACGCCGCAGGAATACACGGTCGTGCAGGTGCAGGAGTGGATCGAAAACGACGACTCAATTTACGAACTGACGCTGGACGAAAATTGAAAGCGATATATGGAAAGCGCCTCGCATCTGCGGGGCGCTTTCTGCGTTAAAGTAATAAGTAATAAGTAAAAGTGAAAAGTTAAGAAGTATGGTGTGCCGCTTTGCGGCACATTTTTTAATTTGTTGGCGGAGTCGGCTGCGGAAGCGGCGGGAGATGTGCGCGCCTGCGGGACACGAACGTAAAAAAACTGCATTTTTTCACGGAAATGGAAATTGCACTGCGCCGGAAAATATGCTACAATGTATGAAGCATGGCGGCAGATGTACGCCGCACAGGAACAGAGGAGGAGCAGAAATGAAATTCTCGGAATTTCAGTACACACGCCCGAAGCTCGACGAGATCCGTGCGCGCTGCGCACAGCTTTGCGCGAGGCTGAAAAATGCCGCGAGTGCGCAGGAGCAGATCGACACCTATGAGGATTTCCAGACCCTGCAGCGCGAGGTCTATAC
>CAKTVN010000303.1 GCA_934623545.1 uncultured Oscillospiraceae bacterium | reverse complement strand
TACGAATACCGCGCGCACGCGCCGCACCTTCTGTCCGGCGGGCAGAAGCAGCGTGTCGCCATCGCGGGCGTGATCGCCATGCGCCCGCGCTGCATCGTCCTCGACGAGCCGACCGCCATGCTCGACCCGCAGGGGCGGCGTGAGGTGCTTGAGACGGTCCTGCGGCTCAACCGCGAGTCCGGCATCACCGTTGTGCTCATCACACACCATATGCGCGAGGCAGCGCTTGCGCAGCGCGTGATCGCGATGTCGGACGGCTGCATCGTCGCCGACGGAAGCCCGAAGGAGGTCTTCTGTCAGGTGGAGCTGCTGCGCGGCGTCGGACTGAATGTGCCGGAGACGACGCAGCTGCTGTATGAGCTGAACCAGTGCGGCATGAAGCTCCCGCTGGACGCGCTCTCGGTTGAGGAATGTGCGGATGCGCTCTGCGCGTGCCTGCGCGAGAATTGACAGATTTCGGAGGAAAACCCATTGACTCCACTTTTAGAGATAAAAAACCTTTCCCATGTCTACAGCGAAGGCACGCCCTTTGAGCACGCCGCAATTCGTGGTGTGAACTTAAGCGTCGAGCGCGGCGAATTCATCGGCTTGATCGGGCACACCGGCTCCGGAAAGTCGACGCTCATTCAGCATCTCAACGGGCTTTTGAAGCCGACCTCCGGTCAGGTGCTGTTTCAGGGCGAGGACATCTGGAAGGATGCAAAATTCACGCGCCAAATTCGATACCACGTCGGACTGGTGTTCCAGTATCCGGAATATCAGCTGTTTGAAGAGACGGTGTTCAGGGACATCGCCTTCGGACCGAAAAATATGGGGCTGAGCGAGGAGGAGATCCGCACGCGCGTGCTGCGCGCGGCGGGCTTTGTCGGCATCACGGACGAGGAGCTTCAGAAGTCGCCCTTCGATCTGTCGGGCGGACAGAAGCGCCGCGCCGCCATCGCGGGCGTGATCGCGATGGAGCCGGAGGTGCTCATTCTCGACGAGCCGACGGCGGGACTCGACCCCGCCGGACGCGAGAGCATCCTTCAGAACATCCGCGACTATCAGAAGGCGCAGAACGCGACGGTCATCATGGTCAGCCACTCGATGGAGGAGATCGCCTCCAACGTCTCGCGGCTGATCGTCATGAATGACGGCGCGCTCGCCATGACCGGCACGCCGCGCGAGGTGTTTACGCACGCGGAGGAGCTGATGCAGATCGGGCTCGATGTGCCGCAGGTGACGCGCGTGTTTCTGCGTTTGCGGGCGCTCGGGCTGGATGTGGATACCTCGGTGTTCACAGTCGAGCAGGCGCGCGACGCGATCTTGAAGCTGAAAAAGGAGGGCTGCCGTCATGCTTAAGGACGTGACCCTCGGTCAGTATTTCCCGGGAACGACCGCCGTCCACCGGCTGGACCCGCGGACGAAGCTCGTACTCGTGATCGTCTATATCGTGGCGCTGTTTCTGGCGAAGCAGGCGGCGTCCTATGGGCTGGTGCTCGCATTTCTCGCGGCGACGATCTGGATATCCAGGATTCGCCTGAAGGTGATCCTGAAGAGCATGAAGCCGCTGCTGTTCATCATCATCCTGACGGGACTGCTCAACCTGTTCTACGGCAGCGGCGAGCCGATCGCGCAGTTCTGGATCTTCAAGATCACGCGCTCGGGCATCGAGAACGCGGTCTTCATGGTCGTGCGCATCGCGCTGCTGCTCGCCGGAACATTTATGCTGACCTACACGACCTCGCCGATCGCGCTGACCGACGGGCTTGAGAGTCTTTTGAGCCCACTCAAGAAGTTCCACGCGCCGGTCCACGAGCTGTCGATGATGATGTGCATCGCGCTGCGCTTCATCCCGACGCTGCTCGAAGAGACGGACAAGATCATGAACGCGCAGAAGGCGCGCGGCGCGGATTTTGAGTCCGGAAATCTTCTGGCGCGGGCAAAGGCGATGATCCCCATTCTGGTGCCGCTGTTCATCAGCGCCTTCCGCCGCGCCGACGAGCTGGCGACGGCGATGGAGTGCCGCTGCTATCACGGCGGCGAGGGCAGGACGCGGCTGAAGCAGCTGCGCTATACGCATCTGGACGCGGTCGCCTATGCGCTGGGCGTGCTGCTGCTCGCGGGCGTGATCGTTCTGCGCAGCTTCGGACTGTAATACTATTTTCTGATGAAATTCTTTAATCAGAAAGGTTCCGCCTTTGGCGAAACCGATTCCGTGATTTTGATAAAATCACGGAATCTCGTCTCATAATGATCTTCATATTAAAAACTTCCATTCCATGAATGAAAGTTTTTAATTGAATATCAGTATAAAATCG
>CAKTVN010000302.1 GCA_934623545.1 uncultured Oscillospiraceae bacterium | reverse complement strand
CGTCAACGGCGCTTTCTTTCTCATATGAGAAAGAAAGCGGGGTTGAAACGTTCCCCGCACGCTGCGCGTGCGGATAGAGCGTCCCCCTTCAGATGACGAAGCCGTGTCCTTTGGGCGCGAAAATGCTGCGCATTTCATGCGCACAATATCAAAACACAATGGATATCTTATATCAGGACAATCGAATCTTCGTCTGCGTCAAGCCCTCCGGCGTGCTCTCCACCGACGCTCCCGGCGGAATGCCGGAGCGCATCCGGGCACACCTCGGCGACGCGAACGCCTGCGTGCGGACGGTCCACCGGCTCGATGCGGCGGTCGCGGGCGTGATGGTCTTCGCGCGTTCGCGCGCCGCGGCGGAGCTTCTGTCCGAGCAGATCCGAAGCCGCCGCTTCGAAAAGGAATATCTCGCCGTTCTGAACGGCATCCCGTCCGAGCCGTGCGGGACGCTCCGCGATCACCTGCGCTACGACCGCGCAGCGCGCAAAGCGTCCGTCGTCCCGCCGGATACCATCGGTGCGAAGGAAGCCGTGCTCGACTACCGCGTGCTCGACGAAAAGGACGGTCTTGCGCTCGTTCAAATTCACCTGCACACCGGAAGAACGCATCAGATCCGGGTGCAGTTCGCCGCGCGCGGGCTGCCGCTGTACGCCGACCGGAAATACGGCGCGCCGATCGAGGGCGTGTCCATTGCGCTCTGGTCGTGCCGTCTGCGCTTTACGCATCCCCAGACCGGGCTTCCGGTCTCGTTCTGCTGCCTGCCGCCAGATGCGGAGCCGTGGCAGCGCTTTTCCCCAATTCTACTGAAAGACTGAGGAGGCATCATGGCAAAGACAAAAGAAATCGATATGATCAACGGACCGCTTCTGCCGAAGCTGCTCCTGTTCTCCCTGCCGCTGGCTGCGACGGGCATTTTGCAGCTGCTGTTCAACGCAGCCGACGTCATCGTCGTCGGAAAATTCGCCGGGAGCACCTCGCTCGCGGCGGTCGGCGCGACCTCTTCGCTCATCAACCTCCTGACCGGCGCGTTCATTGGCATCTCCGTCGGCGTCAACATCCTCGCGGCGCGCTACATCGGCTGCCGCGACAACGGCGGCATCAGCCGCACGGTCCACAGCGCCATCATGCTGAGCTTGCTGCTGGGCATCGTCACGTTCCTGATCGGCTGGTTTTTGTCCACGCCGATGCTGGAGCTCATGGGCACGCCGGAGGACGTACTCGCGCTGTCGAGCCTGTATCTGCGCATCTATTTCATCGGCGTTCCCGGCGCGCTGATCTACAACTTTGCAGCCGCGATCCTCCGTGCCTACGGCGATACGAGACGCCCGCTGCTGTTCCTCGCAATCTCCGGCGTCGTCAACATCTTCCTGAATCTTTTCTTCGTCATCGTCTGCAAGCTGGACGTCGCGGGCGTCGCCATCGCAACGGTCATCTCGCAGTATCTTTCGGTCGTGCTGATCCTCGTCTGCCTGATGCGGATGGAGGGACCGGCGCGCTTTGAGCTCCAAAAGCTCCGCCTGCACCCGCAGGAGGCGCTGCGCATGATCCAGATCGGGCTTCCTGCGGGGCTTCAGACCGTCGTGTTCAACATCTCCAACGTCATGATCCAGAGCTGTGTCAATTCCTTCGGCGCGGACGTCATCGCGGCGAACACCGCCGCCGCCAACATTGCAGCCTTCCCCTACACGGCGATGAACTCCGTCTTTCACGCCGCCATCACCTTCACCAGTCAGAATCTCGGCGCGCGACGCTATGACCGCGTCTGGAAAATTTTCTGGAACTGCCAGTTTGCCGTGCTGCTCATCGGCGTGCCGTTCTGCGCTCTGATCACCGTCTTTGCCCCGCAGCTGCTCGGCATTTACGTCTCCGCCTCCGACCCGGCGTATGCCGCCGTGATCGAAATGGGGCGGATCCGCACATACTACTCTGCAAGCCCCTATTTTCTCTGCGGGATCATGGAGGTCTGCTGCGGCATGGTGCGCGGACTCGGAAAGTCCTGGCTGCCGATGATCGTCACGATCTTTGGTGCGTGCGTCCTGCGCATCATCTGGATCTACACCGTCTTCGCGTGGGAGCACACGCTGCCGGTGCTGTATATCTCCTATCCCATCAGCTGGGTCCTCACCGCCATCATGCACGTCATATGCTTTGTCTGCTGCTGGAAGCGCCTGCGCCCGAAGCTGGAGCAGATAGCGCCGGAATACACCGCAGCACAATCGTAGAGCGCTTCTAATACTATTTTCTGATTAAATTCTTTAATCAGAAAGGTTCCGCCTTTGGCGTAACCGATTCCGTGATTTTGAT
>CAKTVN010000301.1 GCA_934623545.1 uncultured Oscillospiraceae bacterium | reverse complement strand
GCGCTACGCCGAAAAGGGGCAGGTCGGAAGACCGCTCAAGCTCATGGTCGTCGGCATCCCGAACGTCGGAAAATCCACCTTTATCAATCAGATCGCGGGCAGAAAGGGCGCAAAAGCCGAAAACCGCCCGGGCGTCACGCGCGGCAAGCAGTGGGTCACGGTCGATACGGGGCTTCTGCTGCTCGACACGCCGGGCATTCTCTGGCCCCGGTTCGAGGATCCGGAGGTCGGCATCCGCCTCGCCTACACCGGCGCGGTCAAGGATGACATTCTGGACACGGAGACGCTGGCGTTCCATCTGATGGAAATGCTCTGGAGCCGGTATCCCGACGCGGTGCGCGAGCGCTATAAGATCGACCTCCCGACGGACGCGGACGGAACGGCGCTGCTGGAGGCAGCCGGGCGTAAGCGCGGCTTTCTGGTCTCGGGCGGCGAGATCGATCTGGAGCGGATGTCCAAGGTGCTGCTGGAGGAATACCGAAGCTGCAAGCTCGGCAAATTTACGCTGGAGTCTCCGGCGCAGCGCATGGAAGGAGAACCGGAATGACGACAGAAAAACCCGATCTTTGGAAATATGAGCACGAGGCGTTTGCGGCGGGCTATGAGACGGTCTGCGGCGTGGACGAGGCAGGCAGAGGACCGTTGGCAGGTCCGGTCTGCGCGGCGGCGGTCATTCTTCCGCCGGATGTGCAGATCGACGGGCTCAACGACTCGAAAAAGCTGACGGATAAAAAGCGGCGCGAGCTGTATGAGGTCATCACGCAGTGTGCCGTCGCCTATGGCATCGCGCTGGTCGACGAAAAGGTGATCGACGAGATCAACATTCTTCAGGCGACCTTCCGCGCGATGGGGGAGGCGATCGGGGCGCTCGCGGTCAAACCGCAGCTCGTGCTGATCGACGGTAACCGCGCGGGACAGTTCGGCGTCCCGGCGCAGACCATCGTCAAGGGAGACAGTTTGTCGGCAAGCATTGCGGCGGCGTCCATTCTTGCGAAGGTCACACGGGACCGGCTGATGGAGCAGTACGCGGAGGAATATCCGCAGTACGGCTTCGAGATACATAAGGGCTACGGAACGAAACGGCATTATGAGGCGCTGCGCGCATACGGTCCGTGCCTCATCCACAGGATGACCTTCCTGAAGAAATTTTATGGTGAAAAATGAGGGACTCGGTCCGATGGGCGAAGCGATCGCTGCGGAGGTTTTCCGCCGGAAGGGCTATGCTGTTGTTGCGCGCAATTACCGCAGCCGCTTCGGAGAGATCGACCTCATCGCGGAAAACGGAGAGTATCTCGTGTTCGCGGAGGTGAAGCTCCGCCGGTCGAGCGCCTACGGCGCGGCGCGGGAGTTCGTCGACGCGCGCAAGCAGGAGCGCATCCGGCAGACGGCGCTGCTCTGGCTGGAGGAGCACGAGACCGCGCTTCAGCCGCGCTTTGACGTGATCGAAATTTACGCGCCGGAGGGCGCGCGGACGGCAAAACCGGCTGTCCGGCACATTGAGGATGCTTTTATATGAAATACACAGTTTTTGACGGACACTGCGACACGGCGATCGAGCTCTGGCGGAAGGGAGAGCCGCTCTATGAAAATGATCTCGCGGTGTCCTTGATACGCGCGAAGCGCCTGAACGGCTATGCGCAGTTTTTCGCGTTCTGCACCGCATGGATCGAAGACTCACTTCCACATACGGAGCAGTATCGCCGCGCGCTTGCCGCGTTTGAGGCGCAGCTGTGCGAAAATGAGACGCTTGCCGCCCTCTGCCGCACGGCGCAGGACGCGGAGGAGGCGCTGCAAGCCGGGAAAGCGGCGGTCTTCCTTGCGCTGGAGGGCGCGGAGGCGATCGGCTGCGACCCCGCAAGGCTGGACGAGGCATATGCGCAGGGTGTGCGGATGATCTCGCTGGTCTGGAACATTGAAAACGAATTGACCGGCTCCTGCAAGACCGGTACGGGTCTGACCGAAAAAGGAAAGAACTTTTTCCGCCGCGCACAGAAGCTTGGTATGCTGGTGGACGTGAGCCACCTGTCCGAGCGCGGCTTTTGGGATATGGTCGAGCTGGCAGAAAAGCCGATCGCCGCGAGCCACTCCAACGCCCGCGCCGTCTGTGACCATGTACGCAATCTGACCGACGAGCAGTTTTTGGCGATCGTCCGTCTCGGCGGGACAGTCGGGCTGAATCTGGTCGGGTCGTTTTTGTCGGAGGACGGAACGGCTTCGTTTGACGCCTTCCGCCGTCACTTTGACCATTTCCTCGCCCTCGGCGGCGAGGGGCACATCGGGCTGGGACTCGATCTGGACGGAAGCGACGAGCTTCCGCCGGGCTTTACCGGTG
>CAKTVN010000300.1 GCA_934623545.1 uncultured Oscillospiraceae bacterium | reverse complement strand
CCGATTGGCTCGTAGAGCCGCGCGCGGCGGAACTCTGCGAGGCTTTTTGGCTGCCGACGGCACGGATTTGTGTCGGCGGCGGCTTTTCTTTTCCAAGGAAAAGCATGGAAATGGGGTTGCATTTTTTGCGTGGTTTGTGCTATACTATATGAAAATTATGCGGGAGGCGGTGCGGCATGGAGCAGCAGACCTATGAAAAACGCGGCTATCTGCGCGAGGATTTTCGCCTGTTCCATCTGACCGGCGCGATGGAGGAGTCGGTCGACTGGCACTATCACACCTTCCACAAGATCATCATGCTCCTCTCCGGCGACGCGGGCTACGGCATCGAGGGCGAGAGCTACACGCTGGAGGCGGGGGACATGGTGCTGGTCCCGAGCGGCTGCATCCACCGCCCCGAGGTCGCGCCCGGCGCGCGCTATGAGCGTGTGATCGTTTACATTTCCCCGGAATTTCTGCGCAGCCGGAGCGAGCCGGACTGCGAGCTCGAGCGATGCTTTCTGCGCGCGAAGGAGTCCTTCAGCTTCGTGCTGCGCCCCGGCGCTGCGCGAAGACGGCTCGCCGCAGAGCTCAGTGCGCTGGAGCGCGAGCAGCAGGTGGAGGGCTTCGGGCGGACGCTGATGGCGCAGGCACTGTTTTTTCAGTTTTTCATCGGCGTCAGCCGCGGACTGGACGAAAAAAGCATGGAATACGTCCACTCGACGGTGCGCGACGAGAAGATCGTGTCGATCCTGCAATACCTGTCCGAGCATTTGACGCAGGAGCTGCGCATCGACGATCTGGCGGCGCAGTTTTACATCAGCAAGTACCACATGATGCGCCGTTTCAAAGAGGAGACCGGCTATACCATCCACAATTATGTCGTGACGAAGCGGCTGATGCTCGCGCGGGAGAAGATCGCGGCGGGGATGCCGGTCAGCGAGGCGTGCTACGCCTGCGGCTTCCGGGACTATTCCTCCTTCGCACGCGCGTATAAGAAGCTGTTTGCGCTTTCGCCGCGCACGGCAAAATAAAAACGTGCGCTTTTGCGCACGTTTTCGGATTTCCTTTATTCTGGAGCGTTTTATTCGGTAAAGGTGTAGCGGACGATGGTGCCGCGTCCGTCGCCGGTCGTGATGACCGTGTCGCCGGAGGCGTTTTTGCCGGAGTCGGTGATGGGGAAGACTGCGTTGGCTTGGACATACGCCTCCGGGCTTTCCGCCTCGATCTCCAGAAATTCCTTGCCTGCGTGGCGCTCGCCGCCGCAGGGGTTGAGCGTCTCGATCAGAAGCTCGTATTCTTTCATCCTGTTTCCTCGCTTTCCTGTGCTGTTTTCAGTTACACGTTATTTTACCACGCTTTTGAGAAAATTTCAAAAGCGCGGGAAAAATTTTTTCACTTACACCCTAAATGACAGGAAGGCGTCTCTCTTTCGCGCGCTTCCGGAGCGGCGGTATGGTAAGATCATTGCCGTATGACGCCTTCGGGGCGGCGCTTATTTGCATCTCAGAAAGGAGGCACAGGAGTGCTGCAATTTCAACAATCCATTGAATCCGCGCAGCCGGTGGCGGCGGTCATCATTTCCGTGGCGCTGATGCTGTTCTCGGGCTTTCTGATGACGCGGCTGACGAAGCTGCTGCGGCTGCCGAACGTGACGGCGTACATCGTGGCGGGTATCCTCATCGGACCGTACTGCCTGAACCTCGTGCCGCAGCGCATCATTGACGGCACGGATTTTCTGTCAGACATCGCGCTGGCGTTCATCGCGTTCTCGACCGGAGAGTTCTTCAAGCTCTCGGTGCTCAAAAAAAGCGGCATGAGGGTCGTCTGGATCACGCTGTTTGAGGCGGTTCTGGCATCCGTTTTCGTATTTATCCTGACTTATTTCGTGCTCCGGCTCGAGCTGGCGTTCTCCATCGTGCTCGCGGCGCTCGCCTCGGCGACGGCGCCGGCGTCCACGATGATGACCATACGCCAGACCGGTGCGAAGGGCGACTTCGTCGACACGCTCCTACAGGTCGTCGCACTCGACGACGTGGTGGGGCTGGTGCTATACTCGGTCGCGATCTCCGTCGCGCTGGCGAGCCTCGGCGGCAGCGGCGGATGCTCGTTTGAAACACTTGTGAAGCCGGTGCTGCTGAATCTGGCGGCGCTGGCGCTGGGCGGGCTGTTCGGGCTGGTCATGAAGCTGCTCATGCCCGCGCGGCGCTCGACCGACAACAAGCTCATCATCTCCGTCGCGCTCTTGTTCGCGTTCTGCGGCGTATGCGCGCTGCTCGATGTGTCGCCGCTGCTCGGCTGCATGGCGATGGGCACGGTGTATACGAACGTCGCGGAAAACGACAAGCTCTTCAAGCA
>CAKTVN010000299.1 GCA_934623545.1 uncultured Oscillospiraceae bacterium | reverse complement strand
GACTTGGTTATGCGCTTGCCGGTTTCATCCACAGTGACATAGTCATAGTAGCTGCCGGACTGCACCTCCGGTACAGTGGGCTCGCCGCCCGCTGCCCCGCGCGCGGCAAAATGCGCGTCGTCGTCTGCCAACGCCGTCGGCATCAGACTCAGACACATCGCCAGCGCCAGAAGCAGGCTCAACACTCGTTTCATCATGTTCTTTCCTCCTGATCTCACACAGAGCTCGTCCCGGAATCAGCCGGGAAAATTTACGTCGTTCATGCCGCGCGCGGCGGCTGGGCAAGGGCGCACTTTGCCCTTCTGCTCCATTTGAATTGTATCAGGTTTCCGGGGAAAAGTAAATCATTCCAAAGTAGGAGACGGCTCCCGCCGGGGCAAAATTTTTACGCCTCCAACCCCATGTCTTGCGCCGAATACCGCCGCCCGGCGGCGCATATCGTGATAGAAGGGGGTGATGCTATGAACGAGAAGAAGCCGCGCCGCGGAACAGTCGGGCTTTCGCGCCTGGCGGTGCTGGCGGCGGCCGCGCTGCTGCTGTATGTGTGCAGCGTCTGCCGTCCGTTTGCGTCCGTCGTGCGCTGGCAGGCGCTGGACGAGCTTTCGTCGGGCGCAAGGGCGGCGTTTTCGGCGCTGACGCAGTCGCTCGGGCAGGGCGAAAGCGTCGCAGAGGCGTTCGCGGACTCGTATCGGGTGCTGACCGGTGCGGCGGATTGAGATGACGCCGGGCTTCCCGGCATTTCTGGCGGTCTTGTGGTATTTTGACGGCGGGAGCGTCTTCTGGAGCTTTCTTGCCGCCATCGCCGTGCATGAGCTGGCGCACGCGGCGGTGCTGCTGCTTCTGGGCGGCGAGGTGCGCGGGCTGCGGCTCGGCTTCGCGCAGCTCACGCTCCGGACGGGCTTTCTCTCCACGCGCACGGAGCTGCTCGCGACGGCGGCGGGACCGGGCGTCAATCTGCTCTCGGCGTGTCTTTTGGGACGCGCCGCGCCGCGCTTCGCCGCGGCGAGCCTGCTGCTGGGGGCGTTCAATCTGCTGCCGGTCTATCCGCTCGACGGCGGGCGGCTTTTGTGCGCGCTGCTGCGGCTGCGGTGGGGGCTTGCGGGCGAGCGCGCGGCGTTCTATGTTTCTGTCGCCTGCGGCGCGGCGCTGGTCGCGCTGGCGCTCTACGCGGCGCTGCACTTCAAAACGGGCATCTGGTCGGTCGTGACAGCGGTGCTGCTGCTCGTGCGGCTGCTGCAAATGCAGCGCGCGGAAAAAGCGGTTGCTTTTCCGGGGAAGGGACTGTAAAATAGAGAGAATCAGGCACAAACCACGACAAAGCAGGTAACAGTATGACCGATACATTGCACCGCATCCTGACCCGGGTGCAGAAGCCCGCGCGCTATGTGGGCGGGGAATTCAACCAGATCGTGAAGGACAAGTCCGATGTCGACGTGCGGGTGGCGTTCTGCTTCCCGGACACGTATGAGATCGGCATGTCGAACATCGGCATGCGCATTTTGTACGGCGTTATGAACGAGATGCCGGGCGTCTGGTGCGAGCGCGTGTTCGCCCCATGGGGCGACATGGAGCAGGCGATGCGCGAGCATTCCATCCCCCTCTACGCGCTGGAGAGCAAGGACCCCGTGCGCGATTTTGACATGATCGCCTTCACGCTGGGCTATGAGATGTGCTACTCAAACGTGCTCAATATGCTGGACCTCGCGGGCGTGCCGCTGCTCGCGCGCGAGCGCACCGGGCTTGAGAATATTGTATTTGCGGGCGGCGTGTGCGCGGTCAATCCGGAACCGCTGGCGGATTTCATCGACTTTTTCTCGCTCGGCGAGGGCGAGGAGAGCACCGCCCAGATCGTCGAATGCTATCGCCGCGCCAAGTGCGCCGGGCTTGACAAATCATCTTTTCTAAAAGAGGTTTCCAAGATCGAGGGCGTCTATGTGCCCTCGTTCTACGAGCACACCTACGCCCCCGACGGCACGCTTGCCGCGATCACGCCGCTTCGCGGCGCGCCGAAGACTGTGACCAAGCGCATCGTGCAGGATCTGGATACGGCATACTGGCCCGACCGGCAGATCGTGCCCTCGACCGAGATCGTCCACGACCGCGCCAATCTGGAAATTTTCCGCGGCTGCATCCGCGGCTGCCGCTTCTGTCAGGCAGGCTTCTGCTACCGCCCGGTGCGCAGCAAGAGCGCGGAGGTCCTCTACGGTCAGGCGACCCGCGCGCTGGAGGATTCCGGCAGCAGCGAGATCACGATGGCGAGTCTCTCCACCTCCGACTACCGGCAGCTCCCGGAGCTTGCCGACCGGCTGCTCGACTACTGCCAGCCGCGCAAGATCAATCTCTCCCTTCCCTC
>CAKTVN010000298.1 GCA_934623545.1 uncultured Oscillospiraceae bacterium | reverse complement strand
GCCCGAACGCCTGCGGGATGGACGGTCCTGTGACATCCGCGTCCAGAATGCCGACGCTGTGCCCGAGCTTTTTCATCGCCATCGCCATCAGCGATGTCACCGTTGATTTGCCGACGCCGCCCTTGCCAGAGACGACCGCGATCACCTTTCTGACATTGGAATGGGCGTTTGCCGGCGCGAGCAGGCTCTCCTGCTTGCGGTCCGAGCAGCTCTGCCCGCAGGTTTCGCAGCTTCCGCTGCACGATTCACTCATGTCTGATACGCTCCTTTGCGATATTTCCTAGGGTGTATCTGAAAACCGAAAATGTGACCGGCAGCGAGGAATTTTTGTGCTGAGCAAGACATTTTTTCGCAGGAATACTGACGTATTTCAAGTAAAAATGACGCAACGCAGCGCAAAAAGGACCGCCGTCCGGGCGTATTGGCAGTTTTCAGATACCCCCAGTCTGATTGTAGCGCCGCCGCGCCGGAATGTCAACTCACCGCGCCTTCCACCATGCCTTGACAAAGGCAAAGACCTCGCGCAGCTCGTAATTGACCTTCAGGATCCACGGCCATGTATCGCTTGTCAGCCCGTAGGGCGTCATGCCGAGCGTCCGCGCGATATATTTTGCCCGCGCCATGTGAAAATCACTTGTGATGATGAGCACGCCCCCGGTATCCACGCCGCGCTCCTGCGCAAGCTCCGCCGAGAAGATCAGATTCTCGCGCGTGTCCGACGCCTGCTCCTCGCGCACGATGCGCTCCGGGGCAATGCCGCGCCGCTCGAGATACGCCGCCATGACGGACGCCTCGGTCTGCGTCTCGTCCGGTCCCTGCCCGCCGGAGACAAATACCGTCGCCTGCGGGTGCTCGGTCATGTATTCATACGCCCGGTCGAGGCGTTTTTTGAGCGTCAGCGACGGCTGGTCGCCGTTGATCTGCGCCCCGAGGACGACCACAAATTCCGGCGCATTCTGCGGCATTTCGTCGTCCCTCCCCTGCGCGATGATGAGCCCCATGGAGCCGAATACCGCCGCCATCCCGAGCGCGGTCAGAGCGATCAGGATACGGCTCCAGATGCGCGGCGCCTTTTTCCTGCGCAGCAGCTCCAGCGCGGCGAGCACCGCCGCGAGCAACAGCAGGCACACGCCGGTCATGCCGACGTGAAACGGCAGCGCGATGCAGATCATGCCGAGCGCTGCGGCGACCAGCGCCGCCCACAAAAGCGCGCTCACTGCCCTTCCTCCAGCTGCATGGAGAGCGTCTCCCAGCGCTCCATCATCTGTGCATAGGCTTCCTCCGCGCCGCTGCGCTCCGCCATCAGACGCCCCAGCTCCTGATAGTCGGACGCTGCGGCGTCGATCTTCCGGTCGTATTCGTGCAGCAGCGCCTCCTGCTTTTCGATCTCGCGCTCGACCGCGCGGATCTGCTTTTCAAGATTTTTGTCGCCGTTCACCGGCTTTTCCTTCTTCTCGCGCTTCTCCTTCGCGGCGGGCTGCGCCTGCTGGATGCGTTCAAACGCGCGGATGGAGCGGTATTTCTCATAGCCGCACGGGAAGTCGCGGATGTGCCCGTTTTCCAGCTCCCAGATGCGCGTGGCGAACTTGTTGACAAAATAGCGGTCATGCGAGACGAAGATCAGCGCGCCCTCGTATTCCTCCAGCGCATCCTCGAGCCATTCGCGCGAGTCGATGTCCAGATGGTTCGTCGGCTCGTCCAGGATCAGCAGATTGATGCTCTCGTCCATCAGCATACACAGCCGCAGGCGGCTCTGCTCGCCGCCGGAGAGCTTGCCGACCGTCTTATACACATCGTCGCCCTCAAATAAGAACGCGCCCAACCGGTCGCGCGCCGTCTGCACCGAGCAGTTCTTCTCATAGAGCATCGTATCGAGCAGCGTCCGCTCCGGGTGGTCAAAATGGATGACCTGCGGCAGATACGCCCACTTGACGGACGGACCGAATTTGATCTTACCCTCGCCCGTCTCCTCGCCGAGAAGTATCTTCAGGAACGTCGTCTTTCCCGTCCCGTTGTCGCCGAGGAGCGCGACGCGCTCGCCGCCGCCCATCTGAAGCTCCACGTCCGAAAAGAGCGTTCTTCCGTCAAACTGCTTGGAGAGATTTTTGATAGAGAGCACCTCGTCGCCGAAAAAGTCGCGCTGGTTGAAGCGCGCGCGCATCGTCTTGTCCTTCGTGGGCTTGTCCGTTTTCTCGATGCGGTCCATCCGGTGCTGGATGGACATCGCACGGCGGTAGAGCGCGCGGTTATTGATGCCCCAGCCCTTCATGCGCTCGAGCGTAAAGCCCAGCTGCCCGAGCTTCGCCTGCTCCTTTTCATACTGCTTGAGCTGAAGCTCAAAGCGCGCCTGCTTTTCCTGCACATAGAA
>CAKTVN010000297.1 GCA_934623545.1 uncultured Oscillospiraceae bacterium | reverse complement strand
GCTCTGTCGGTATGCTGACGGACTCGCGCTCGTTCAGCTCGTTCCCGCGCCACGAGTATTACCGCCGCATCCTCTGCAACCGCCTTGGCGAGCTGGTCGAAAGCGGACAGTATCCGATGGATGAAGCCGCGCTGGCAGAAATCGTGCAAAATGTCTGCTGGAAGAACGCCGTCGGATTTTTCAGGTTCTCTGAATAAGAAGATTCTCTCCGGTCGTTCTGACCGGAGATTTTTTGCAGCAGAGGGGAACGGATGAACGCCGGATGCGCGCACATGGAAAGACGCAAAGAAATGCAAAAAACCTCAAATCATACCGGCAAAAAAAGTCCGCGGGAAAGAGTATTATATGATCGTAGCCTGAATGTGCCCGGTACAGGAGGGCGCGGCTGTTTATAAATTGCGTAATATGGAGAGGAATCAGACGATGACTGGAATGATCACAGAAATCGAGCGGTTTGCCCTGAATGACGGTCCCGGCATCCGGACAACGGTTTTTTTCAAGGGCTGCAATATGCACTGCGCGTGGTGCCACAATCCGGAGACGATCAACCGCAGCAGAGAACTGCATTATTATGCCCCAAAGTGCATCAGCTGCTATAAGTGCGTATATGCCTGTCCGAGCAAGGCACATAAGCGGATCAACAACATACATATGTTTTATCCGCGGCTGTGCGTCACGTGCGGCAAATGCGCCGAGATATGCTATGCCGAAGCGATGGTCATGAGCGGAAAGAAGTACACGGTCGAAGAGGCGATGGCGCAGATCGTACAGGATAAGCCGTATTACACGACGAGCGGCGGCGGTGTGACGCTGTCCGGCGGCGAGGTGCTGTGCCAGCAGGAATTTGCTTCGGCACTGACCGACGCGTGCCATGCCGAGGGCATTCAGGTCGGCATCGAGTCCAATCTCAGCTTCCCGTGGGAGCAGATCCGGGGATTCATTGAAAAGCTGGACCTTGTCATGTGCGACCTGAAGCTCGCCGACAGCGAGCAGCACCGGCACTGGACCGGCATCGGAAACGAGCAGATCGTTGAGAACATCTCCCGGCTGGCAGAGACCGGCATCCCATTTATCGTCCGCACGCCGGTCGTGCCTGGGGCGAGCGACAGCGACGAGAACATCGCAAAAATCGCAGAATTTTTGGCGGAGGCGGACCGCAGGCACACGATGCGCTATTACGAGCTTTTGAATTTCAATCCGCTTGGCGCATCGAAGTATGAAAGCCTTGGCAGGGCAAATCCGTTTGCAGAAGCAAAGCCGCTGCCGGAGGGCAGAATACAGCGGCTGAAGCAACTTGCCGAAGGGTACGGCATTTCCGTCAGAGCGGATGGATGAGCGGAGAGGAGTGTATGTAATGGCGAAGATACAGTTTATAAACGAGTTCCCGGCGGAGGAGACCTTTACGCTGGATAAGCGCATCCGCCTGCTCAAGAAGCGCAAGCTGGACCAGACGAAGGAGAAGATCGAGCTGGAGGGCGGGCTTGACGAGGATGATTACGGTCGGGTCGTGCCGCCGGATGATTTCCATTTCGACCCCATCCCCAACAACGACAACGGCAGCTTCTACGGCTATGAGGGCTGGCGCACGAATTACTGCAAGGTCCTCGATGAGCACCCGCTTTACTGCGACCCGCTGGACGCCTTTGTAGGCAGAGGCTTTTTCTTCATGACCCGCCAAAAGGGCGCGATCTGGAATCCGGACATACCGTATACGGAGCTGAAGGAAGCCTTCGATACATACAACATTGTCTGCGGCATCGGCTCGGACGGGCATTTTACGCCGGATCTGCGCATCGGCTTTGAACTGGGCTGGGGCGGTATCCACGAAAAGCTCAGAAAATATCAGACGGTCAACAGCGGCGAGGAACACGCCGCGTTTTATGAAAGCGAGATCATGGTCGTCGAGCACATCATCTCGTTTTTGCACCGGATGGCGAAGGAGATCGCGGCGCTTGCTGCGCGGGAGCAAAATCCGTATCTGAAGCGCAATCTTCAGGAGATGTCCGAATGCAACGAAAAAATCGCGGAGGGGAAGCCGGAAACGCTGCGCGAATGTATCCAGTGGATGTGCTGGTTCAGCTTCTTCAGCCGCCTGTATAACCGCGGACCGTCCGGAGGGCAGCTGGACGAGCTGCTGCGTCCGTTCTACGAGCACGACATTGCCGCCGGCATTCTGGATGACGAGACGGCAAAGTTCTATATCGCCTGCCTGTTTCTCAACGACACGCGCTATTATCAGCTGGCAGGTCCGGATGACAATGGGAACGATATGGCGAGCCATATCAGCTATCTGATCCTGGAGGCGGCGGACTGGATCAACATTGCCTGCAATCTCACCGTGCGCGTGCATGACCATATGAACGAGGATTTCTTC
>CAKTVN010000296.1 GCA_934623545.1 uncultured Oscillospiraceae bacterium | reverse complement strand
GCCGCAAGCGGCAAAGCTCGTCCGTTTCGTTGTTTCTCCTCTCCAAATGTGAATCGCTTCGCTGGATTCACATTTGGTTTTAAGGCGCCTGCGGCGCCTTTTGCACAGGCTGCGGCGGCACGAAGAGCCGTGCGCGGCGGAACTCTACGAGGTTTTAACAGTCTGAAGCCGTTTGCTCTGCAAAGGGCTTTGTGCTATAATACTTTCAGAATCGGTGCCCCTCCGGATGGAGCGGGGCGGCGAAATAATCGGAGGTTCTTATGAACGCTGACAAGAAGCTGAATCTGACCATGCTGTGCGATTTCTACGAGCTGACCATGGGAAACGGATATTTCCAGTCCGGCTACAGGGATCGCATCACCTATTTTGACGTCTTTTTCCGCGCGGTGCCGGACGGCGGCGGCTTTGCCATCGCCGCAGGACTGGAGCAGGCAGTGCGCTATATCCAGGACCTGCATTTTGACCCGGAGGACATCGAATACCTCCGCGGGCGCGGCATTTTCTCCGAGGGCTTCCTCGAATACCTGCGCGATTTCCGCTTTACCGGCGACATCTGGGCGGTGCCGGAGGGCACGCCGATCTTCCCGCGCGAGCCGATCATGACGGTCCGTGCGCCCGCCATTGAGGCGCAGCTGGTCGAGACCTTCCTGCTGCTCACCATCAACCACCAGAGCCTGATCGCGACCAAGGCAAACCGCGTCGTCCGCGCGGCAAAGGGCAGGACCGTTCTGGAATTCGGCTCCCGCCGCGCACAGGGCAGCGACGGCGCGATCCTCGGCGCGCGCGCGGCATACATCGGCGGCTGCGCCGGGACGGCGTGCACCATCTCGGACCAGCTCTACGGCGTCTATGCCGGCGGCACGATGGCGCATTCGTGGGTGCAGATGTTCGATTCGCAGTATGAGGCGTTCAAGGCGTACTGCGAGATTTATCCCGACAACCCCACGCTGCTCGTCGACACGTACAACACGCTCAGAAGCGGCGTCCCAGACGCCATCCGTGCCTTCAACGAGGTGCTGAAGCCCCGTGGGCTCACGAAGTGCGGCATCCGTCTGGACTCCGGCGATATGACCTATCTGACGAAAAAGGCGCGGAAGATGCTGGACGACGCGGGCTGGGAGAGCTGCAAAATTTCCGTCTCCAACTCGCTGGACGAGTATATCATCCAGGACCTCATCGGTCAGGGCGCGTGCATCGATATGTTCGGCGTCGGCGAGCGGCTGATCACGGCGAGATCGGAGCCGGTCTTCGGCGGCGTGTACAAGCTGACCGCCGTGGAAAATGAAAACGGCGAGATCATCCCCAAGATCAAGATCAGCGAGAACGTCGGCAAGATCACGAACCCGCACTTCAAGAAGCTCTACCGCTTCTTCGGCAATGACACCGGAAAGGCGATCGCGGACTACCTGTGCGTACACGACGAGACGGTCGACGACCAGAAGGACCTCGAGATCTTTGACCCGGAGGCGACGTGGAAGCGCAAGAAGGTCTATGACTTCACGGCGAAGGAGCTGCTCGTCCCGATCTTCCAAGGCGGCAAGCTGGTGTATGAGCTGCCGGCGCTGAAGGAAATTCAGAAATACTGCGCCGAGCAGGTCGACACGCTCTGGGACGAGGTCAAGCGCTTTGACAACCCGCATACGTACTATGTGGACCTGTCTCAGAAGCTGTGGGACATCAAGTACGACCTTCTCAAAAACAACGGCAGATGATGCGCGGACAGGCAGGAAAAATCGCGCTCTGCGGCGTGCTCGCGGCGCTGGCGGCGGCGCTGATGCTGCTGGGCGGCATCTTTCCGGCGGCGACCTACTGCGCGCCAATGCTGGCGAGCCTTGTGCTCATTCCGGCGCAGGAGGAGTGCGGGCAGAAGGCGGCATGGCTGCTCTACGCGGCTGCGGCGCTGCTGAGCCTGATGCTCTGCGCGGATAAGGAGGCGGCGCTGCTGTTTCTGACGCTGGGCTACTATCCGATCGTCAAGGAAAAGCTCGACGCGCTGCGTCCGGGCATCTTGTCCCGGCTCTGTAAGCTGGCGCTCTTTAACGCGGCGGTCGCGGCGGTATACGCGGCGCTGCTGTTCGTGCTGATGTCGGAGACGACCCGGCAGGAGCTTCATGAGAGCGGGACGGCAATGCTGCTGGCGCTGCTGCTCGCGGGAAATATCGTATTTCTGCTGTACGATCTGGTGCTCCGGCGGCTGCGTCCGCTCTATGAGCGGCAGGTGCAGCCGGTGCTCCGGAAAATTTTACGCTGAATGCGGAAAAGACAGCCTGTCTCGCGGGAGGCGGGCTGTGCGCTTGTCAAAAAAGCTTTTTTGACAAGCTCTCAAACGGAAAACGCTTCGCTGGTTTTCCGTTTGAAAAAGCTGCGTGCCGCGGCGCGCATAAT
>CAKTVN010000295.1 GCA_934623545.1 uncultured Oscillospiraceae bacterium | reverse complement strand
CGCCGCCGGGCAAAACGGATTGACACTTTATTCCGCCGTGCGCGGCGGAACTCTACGAGGTTTTTCGACAGGCTGAAGCGCCGCCCCTGAGGGCGGCGCTTGTCTGTTTGCCAAAGCGTATCAGTTGATGATGCGGCGTGCGCCGAGGTAACGGCTGCTGTAGTATGTCTCGTTCAGAGAGTTGGTACGAACGCCTGTCGTCGGGGAAGAGGCATGGACGAAGATGTCATTGCCGATGTACATACCGACGTGGTTCGCATAGCCGCCGTAGCCGAAGAAGACGAGATCGCCGACCGCGAGCTGGTCGCGCGAGACTGCCGTGCCCTGCTTCATCTGATCGTCCGCAACGCGGTTCATGCTGTAGCCGTACTGGCTCAGGCAGTAGTACATCAGACCCGAGCAGTCGAAGCCGGTAGAGGGGGAGGCTCCGCCGTAGACGTAGGAGTAGCCGACGAAGGACATGACGTAGCTTGCGATCTCAGATGCGGCTCCGCTGCCGCCCGGCGTGGGCTCGACCGGGGTGCTGCCGCTGGAGGGCTGCTGATCGGTCAGATACTTGCCGGAGACGTAGGCAACGTGACCTTCATACTGGATGCGGACCCATCCGTTGGAGCATTTGCCCGTGACCGTGACCTTGTCGCCGTAGGAGAGCGTGCCGACCTTGGTGCTGCGGGTGCTCCAGGAGTCGCGGACGTTCAGCGTGCTTGCTGTGACATAGCGCGTGCCGCTGAGATCGGAGATCGTCACGTCGGCATCATAGTCCTCGTCGACGACCGTCGCGCTCAGAACGACCTCAAAGTAATACTGCCGCAGCCCCTTGAAGCAGCGGAGGAACATCGCCATTGCCTCCTGCCGGGAGGTATTGGACGACGGGTTCAGAGAGAGCCCGGACGCGGTCTTTGTGCCGTTGACGTATTCGCACTTGACGCAGATCTTTGCCGCCTCGACCGCCCAGTTGGAGAGGGAACCGGAGTCGACGAATTTGGAGAGATTCGCCCCGTCGACCGACGGGTGATAGGCGACTGCGTTGCAGAAGTTCTGGATGATCTTAAAGAACTCCTGCCGCGTCAGCGGCTGGTCGGGGCGGAAGGTGCCATCCGGATAGCCGCTCACAATGCCGAGCTCATACGCCTCGAGAATGATCTTGTCGGTCGTATCGGAGAAGTAGTCCGTCCGTTCAAGCTCGATGGCGTTCTTGGTGATGAGCGCGTAGGCGTGAACGGCGAGGGCACTCATTTCCGCGCGGGTGATGTTCTTTTTGAGATCATAGCCCTCAAACGACGCGGGGATGAGATTGAGCTCCTGCATTTCGTTGTAGCTGGGTTTGAACCAGTCACTGTAGTTTTTGCAGCTGACGGCGGCTGCGCCGACAGCGCTGCTGAGCACCATCGCCGCGCACAGCGCGAGGCACAGCAGATTCCTTTTCAGGGTCTTCATATACGTTCCTCCTTCAGCTCCAATCCGATCGGACAGTGATCGGAGCCGTAAATTTCATGATAGATCGGCGCGGCTTCCACGGCGTCGCGCAGCCGGTCGGAGACGAGAAAATAGTCGATGCGCCAGCCCGCGTTCTTCTCCCGGGCATGGAAGCGGTAGCTCCACCAGGTGTATGCGCCGGTCAGCTCCGGGTTGCGGTAGCGGAAGGTGTCGGTAAATCCGGCGGCGAGCAGTTCGGTGAACTTGCCGCGTTCCTCATCGGAAAAGCCAGCATTCCCGCGGTTCGGTCCGGGATTTTTGAGGTCGATCGGCTGATGCGCGACGTTCAGATCGCCGCAGGCGACCACCGGCTTCTGCGCGTCCAGTGCGCACAGATACGCGCGGAAGGCGTCGTCCCACGCCATGCGGTGGTCGATGCGCTTGAGCCCGTCCTGCGCGTTCGGCGTGTAACAGGTCACAAGGAAGAAGCGTTCAAATTCCAGCGTGATCAGCCGACCCTCAGTGTCGAGCTCCGGCACGCCGAGCCCATATCGGACCGACAGCGGCTCAAGCCGCGAAAAAACGGCAGTTCCGGAATAGCCCTTCTTTTCGGCGCTGTTCCAATACTGGCGGTAGCCGGGGAGATCGAGCTCGATCTGCCCGGGCTGGAGCTTCGTCTCCTGAAGGCAGAAGCAGTCGGCGCTGACGGCGTGGAAGAAGTCCTCAAAGCCCTTTCCCGCGCAGGCGCGCAGCCCGTTTACATTCCATGAGATCAGCCGCATAGGCGTTCACTTCCGTTTCTGTTACACTTTTGACATCTTTGTGACAAATTCTATATCAATATAGCACATTATGTCGACTCGCGCAAGGGGGTAAATGCAAAATGTCAGCTTGCGGTTGTAAATTGCGGCAAACTGTGTTATAACATCCACATGAAAATTCGAGTGATGCTTTCCATTCTCGCCTGCAAGCTCAGCCGGTCGCTGA
>CAKTVN010000294.1 GCA_934623545.1 uncultured Oscillospiraceae bacterium | reverse complement strand
GGCATCGTGTGGCAGATCATCGGCGTATTTGCCGGCGCGACTGGCGTGGGTCTGCTCACCGAAAGCGTCAGCTACGTCGGACCGGAAACGATCCGGCAGACGCTGAGCTATGTCCACAGTGGGATGCTGACGGTGATCGGCGCAATGGCGTTCGTCGGGGCGGTCATGTACTTCGTGACGTGGATCATGCTGAAAAAGCGCCTCAACCTTCAGTAACGCGCACTCCCCCATTTTTATACGGTTATATGCAGACACCCCGCCGACCGGATAAACCAGTCGGCGGGGTGAAAACTATCATGGACCTCTCACAAAAGCCTCGCAGAGTTCCGCCGCGCGCGGCGGAATAGAATTTTGATCTGTTTTGCACGATGGCGTGTACATCGGGCAAAACACTTTACGCAATGCAAGTTGTGTGAGGCTCCAAGAGCGCAAGCAAGGCGAAGCGCGATTGGCTCAGCCGAACTATGCAGAGCGAAGCGTCGCAGTGGAAATTTTGCACTCATAGTGCAAAATTTATGCGCGCAGCATTGTGCAGCCTTTTCAAACGCGATGGCAGCGAAGCGAATCGCGTTTGAAGCAAAGCTCAGAGCGCGGCGACCTCAGCCGCGACCGTGTCCTCCGTGTCGCGCATCGCTTCCAGCGTGCGCTCGAGCAGCGTGTCGAGCTCCCAGCCGAGCTGGTCTGCGCCGCGCTGGATGACCTCTCGCGAGCAGCCTGCGGCAAATTTCTTGTCCTTGTATTTTTTCTTGAGCGATTTGAGCTCCATGTCCTTCGTGCTCTTGCTCGGGCGCATCAGCGCCGCCGCCCAGATCAGCCCGGTCAGCTCGTCTGCCGCGAAGAGGACCTTTTCCATCTCCAGTTCCGGCTTTATGTCAACCGCAATGCCGTAGCCGTGGCTCGCCGTGGCATGGATGGTCGCCTCGTCGACGCCCGCCTCGCGCATCAGCTCCTGCGATTTTGTGCAGTGCTGGTCCGGAAATTGTTCAAAATCGAGGTCATGCAGCAGCCCGACCGTTGCCCAGAAGTCCGCCTCTTCGCCGTAGCCGAGCTTCTCGGCATACCAGCGCATGACCGCCTCGACCGTCAACGCGTGCTGAAGATGAAAATGATCCTGATTGTATTTTGTGAGCAGCGCCCACGCCTGTTCGCGTTCCATATGATGCTTCCTTTCGTCATGTTTTGCCTATTTTACGCCCGAAAAGTCCCGATGTCAATTCTCTCTTTTTCCGTCGCGCGGGCTGCGCGTCCGCATCCCGTCAGGTAATGCGGTCGGACGAGGCTCGGCGTCTGCCGGTCCGGCGCCGCGCGCGTTTTCGCGCTTTTACATGAGAAAGAAAATGAATTTCTTGAATTTATTCCTGCATTTTACAGAAAATTACGAATTTTTGCTTGCAAAAATCATTTTGGAGCGATATACTGTCCAAGGTCAATTTCACCCGGAGGCATGGTTATGCAGAAATTTGTCAAGCACTGGTCCGACTGGTTTATTATCGCCGCGATGGCTGCACTGATGGCGCTGAGCTACGCGGTTTTCGTCTTTCCGAACTCCTTCGCCCCGGCGGGCATCAACGGCATCATCACGATGGTCCAGTACCTGCTGCACATCGACATCGGCTACCTCTCCCTCGCGGTCAATCTGCCGCTGTTTCTGCTGACCTGGAAGAGCGCGGGTCGTGATTTCTCGCTCAAGAGCCTCGTGTTCGTGCTCGTCTTCTCCGGCGTCAGTCTGCTGCTGCGGAATGTCGACCTGTCCGGCATCCGCTACCATACGGACAACGGCACCTCGCTCATCCTCGGTCCCATCGCCGCAGGTGCGATCAGCGGCTTTATCTACGGCACCGTCCTCGCCCGCAACGGCTCGACCGGCGGCATGGACCTCATCGCCGCGTGGGTCCGCAGCAAACGCCCCGAAGCCGGGCTCGTCTGGGTCATCTTCTGCCTGAACGCCTCCGTCGCCGCAGTTTCGTTCTTCGTCTACGGCTATAAATTCGAGCCGGTCATCATGTGCATCATCTACTGCTACGTCAGCTCGCGCATCAGCGACACGATGCTGCGCGGCAGCAAGCGCGCGCTCAAGTTCGAGGTCGTAACCGACCGCGCGGAGGAGCTTTCCGAGGTCCTTCTGCGCCAGATGCACCACGGCGTCACGGTCGTACCCGCAGAGGGGATGTTCTCGAAGCAGGAGAAAAAGCTCCTCGTCTGCATCGTCAACCGCCATCAGATCGTCCAGTTCCAGCAGATCCTCGCCCGCTTCCCCGGCTCGTTTTCCTATGTCTCCGAGGTCACAGAGACCATGGGAAACTTCAAGAAAATTCGTCATTGACGCGCCTTTTGGGGCTTCTTATACTATTTTCTGATTAAATTCTTTAATCAGAAAGGTTCCGCCTTTGGCGTAACCGATTCCGTGATTTTGATAAAAT
>CAKTVN010000293.1 GCA_934623545.1 uncultured Oscillospiraceae bacterium | reverse complement strand
AGAAAAAAGCGGCGTTTCAACCCTCTTTTCATAAGAGAGCGAAACGCCGCTTCATTTTGTGTATTGGTTTGTTGTTCAATATTTCGGCACAATGCGCATGGACTGGTACTGCATCTTGTGGTATGATTGCCGCGTTTGTTGTGTGAACATCGTAGAGGAGGGCAATCGCCATGCAGTACACCGAAAAAGAAGCCGCATTGATTGGCGGACTGATTTCAAACTATTTCTTTCAGCCGTCCGTGGATGCAACGCTCCGCGAATCCTATCGCCGGGTGTTGCGCCATCTGCGCGAGAATACGCTCTCTGCGTCTGATCTGAGCCGCATTCAGAACGCGCTGACCTTCCTGTCGCCGCTCTGCCGGGACACCCGCGAAGCCCACAAGGACATGATGGGTGTGACATTAAAAACCGATGCTCTGCTGAGAGCCAGCAGATAAACGACCTCCCGTTGCGTTGCAGCGGGTGTTTTGCTTTCTTGCGTCCCAGCATCGCCAATACGCTGTGATTTCGTCCTGGAGCGGGTGGAGGCTTGCCTGCGGTTTTAACGTCTGAAACGTCGCACAGTTGGCTAACGCGCTGGCATCTGTGCTTGGAGTGCGCATTCGGCAAGACCAACAAAAACGCCAGTCAAAATTCTACACTTTGCCGAGAGCAAAAACGAGCCGCTTTCCCGAAAAATTCTCGGAAAAGCGGCTCAAAATGCCTTGGGTAAAGGTACAGGTCCATCAAATTTGCCTGACACGGCAGTTGGCATCTTTTTGTCACGCTTGAAAAAATGGGTGCAAAAAAGCCCGGAAGTCGTTGAAACTTCTGGGCTTTTCGCGCTGATATCTTTTTTGGTTCAGCTTGATGGTTGCGGGAGAGGGATTTGAACCCCCGACCTCCGGGTTATGAGCCCGACGAGCTGCCAGACTGCTCTATCCCGCGATAGAAGCACTCTCTCAAGTGCTTTACTATAATAGCACATCCGCACCGGGCTGTCAACCCTGAATGCGCGGGATTTTTACGGCGTCCTTCGTGCTTTTTCGATAAAGTCGCCGGAAGCGGCGCAAAAGCGCCCTTGCCCCTCCCCCTGCCGCGATTCAATACAGATGCAGCAGCGCGAGCGTCACGCCCGAAAAGAGCATCCATGCCCGGAAGGAGGCTTTTCCGCTCCAAAGCGTGCGGAGCGCGCAGATGCAGCCCGCGAACAAAACCGCGATCAGCCAACAGGACTGAAGCCGGAGCGGCGTAAAGCCATAGCTTCCGATGTAGAGCAGTAGCTTGGACGCGGCAACCGCCGCCAGCAGCATACTCTCCGCCAGAAGCACGGTGGACAAAACGGCAGTGACCGTCCGCCGGTACGGCTGCGCGCAGGTCCTGGTCACAAGCCAGAGCAGCGCGAAGTTGACCGCCATCACGCGGCAAAGTGAGAAGAATCCCTGACGCGCGTATTCCGCAATGGTATAGCCCTCGGGGACGGTCTGCGTGAACGCGCCGAAGAGATAGCTCGCCTGTAGGGCGAAAAACGCAAGATAGACTGCGGAAAACACGCCGAGCACGATGCTCCAGACGGTGTTCGGGACCTTGCGCAGCACCTCCAGCGCGCACTCGGTCTCGCCGCCGCGGGCGTGGAGACGCTCGACCGGCTCGCGCCCGGTCCCGGCGATCAAGCCGAAGAGATATGCGCCGACGGGCAGGCTTGTCAGAAAGCGCCAGAGCGTCAGCTCATCGATCTGCGGCGTCAGCGCCGCGAGCAGACGGTTTGCCACCGCGTCAAAGGCAGCGTCGGCGCCGGACAGCTCGCGCACGGCGAATACCAGCAGCAAAACCGCCGCCAGCAGCGCAAGGAGCACGGAGAGCATCACCAGCAGCGGACGCTTGCGCTCGCCGCCTCGCAGATGTGTCAGGGTATAGACGACCGTCCGGATGCGCAGGAAAAAGTGCTTGAACGGAAACACGATCACGCCGTTCAGGATATCGAGCGGCAGCAAATGTCCGCTCATGCCGCCGGCAAGCCGCCCGGAGCGGCAGAGGACCCAATAGATCGCGAAGCCATGCAGAAATAAAATGCGCAGCTCGCCCCAGACACGGTCGCGCCCGAGCGGCGCGCTCAGCGCGGTCACGATCAGGCAACCGAGCCAGACCCAGCTCTCAAGGCTGCGCGGCTGCTCCCAAAAGCGCCATTCGACCATTGCAATGAACAGCGCGCAGAAGGTCAGGAACTTTGCGGAGCTGCCCCAGGCGGTACAGAGGTATAAATACGCAGGAATATAGATGAAAAACGCAAGCAGCTTTTCGCGCAGGTCCGCCGTAAACGGCTGCGCCTCCGGCGGAAGCTCCGGCATCTGCGGGGGCAAAATGGGCACAGCAGCCTCAGGGGTGCGCAGTTCGGCATCCCGTTTCGATTCTTCCATATGCAGTTCTCCTTCAGTTTGATCCGG
>CAKTVN010000292.1 GCA_934623545.1 uncultured Oscillospiraceae bacterium | reverse complement strand
GATTTCTTGCAGTATTGCAAATATAACGTATCTGATTTTTCGAATTTTATCAAACACTCCAACATCCCGGTTCGGTTTTGAATCCCAAATGGATCAAATCAGTCCAGAAATAAAACCATTACAATAAGAGCTTAAATAAAACCCGCCTTTCGAATGCCATTTATCGAAAGGCGGGTTTTGGTTTTGGAAACTGGAGAGAAGCACCCTTCGCAAGGTCGAAGCGATGCTTCAACGGAAAAACAAGATCGCACCCTCCACGGGAATTTTCACAAATAGTGTATGGATCTTGTAAAGTTAAAGAAAAAATGCTGCAAATTTCGAGCTGAAAATTCGCGAAATGAGGATACCCGACATATTTACACAAAAACAAAAAAATTTTTTGCCTCCGGTTGTGTTATAATTGGCACAGCACATGGAAGGAGGCGCGCCATGCTTCAGATCCAAACCGTCATCTTTGACCTGGACGGCACGGTCTATCAGAATATGACGTTCCATCACAGCTACCTTTGGGCGCTTACGACCGGCACCTGGGCAGAGGCATGGCAGCCGAAGCTCGCCGCGCTGACCGAAGAGATTTTGAGCGGACGCTGGCTGGAGATGAACCGTTTCTATCTGCGCGGGCGCGTACAGGCAGACACGCCGGAGGCGCTCGTACAGGCGCTCTCACAGCGAATGTGCCCCGACATGACCTATGAAGAGGCGGTGCAGCGAAGCGACGTGACCTACCTCGGCGATGCTTGGGCGCTGCTGGCATTTCTGGGCGATGGGCTCGGACTTCTGGACGGAACGCGCGCGGATGAGGTTTACCGGCAGACGCGCGTCGAGATGGAGCGCGAAGGCATGGAGGGAAATACCCGTCTGCGTGATGCGCTGATCGCGCTGCAAAAGCGGCGGCGCGTGATTCTCCTGAGCAATTCCTATCGCGAGACGGTGCTGGAATTTTTGCGTCAGCTTGGCTTTGAGGACGCTTTTCGTGAGATCTGCCCGAGCGCGCGCAAGCCCTATGGCATGATCGACAGTCTGCGGGCGCTGGCTCCGGAGCTTCTCGAGCAGCCGGAGCGGCTGCTGAGCATCGGCGATCACGCCTTCAACGACCTGATGCCGGTCTCTGCCATCGGCGGAAAAACGCTTTGGATGAACCCATATTCCGGCATCCATGAGCCGCAGTGCGACTGGTCGCTGCATACGCTCGATGAGCTTGCGGACTTTCTCAATCGGATGTGAGCGCCTGCCGGCGTTCCGAAATATATCAAAATGGAGGAAATTCACATGAAAGCAAAGAAACTTCTTGCTCTGGTGCTGGCGCTCGTCCTGTGCGTGAGCCTGCTTGCAGCCTGCACCGCGAAGACGCCCGCGTCTACCGAGCAGCCCGCAGCGACGGATGCGCCCGCGACAGACGCCCCCGCCGCAGAGCAGCCGAAGGAGGACGCTGCGCCTGCCGAAAAGACGAAGATCGTTTACTGGCACGCTTACACGGACCAGCACGAAGAGAAAATTCTGGAGCTGATCGATGCGTTCAACCAGTCTCAGAACGAGTATGAGCTCGTCGCCGAGCAGCAGCCCTACAGCGAGATCGACAGCAAGATCATGCAGTCCGTCCGCAACGACACGGGTCCGGATCTGGTCAATATGTACCCCTCCGACGCGGTCAACTATCTGAATGAGGGCAGCCTGTACGATCTGGCTCCGTTCATCAACGACCCCGAGATCGGCATCCCCAACTTCAAGGACAATGTTCCCGCCGGTCAGTACGCTGAGGTCACCCAGTGGGGCGACGGCATCTATGTCTTCCCCTGCACAACGGCGGGCGAGGTCCTGTTCTACAACAAGACCATGTTTGACAAGTACGGGCTGTCCGCTCCGACGACCTGGACGGAGCTGGAAGCGTGCAGCAAGGTCATTCATGAGAACGAGGGCATCCCCGGCTTTGGCACCGACTCCGTCGTGGATACCTATCAGTGCCTGATCATGCAGGCAGGCAGCGGCTACATCGGCGCCGACGGCAACTATGCCATCGATGAGACCATTGCCAAGGAAAAGCTCAACTGGTTTGCAGACAACGTCAAGGAAGGCAGCTTCCGCCTCGTCGGCGAAGACGCGTTCTTCTCCGGTCCCTTCGGCAGCCAGGCAGTCGCCTCCTACATCGGCTCGAGCGCCGGTGTGAGCTACGTCGAGGCTTCGGTCGGCGATGCCTTTGAGATCGGCTGCGTTCCCATCCCGCAGGAGGGTCCGGTCCGCTACATCTCCTCCTGGGGCAACAATTTCGCCTGCCTCAGCAAGGACGAGCAGCACGCGCGCGGCGCATACCTCTTCCTCAAGTTCCTCGGCTCCACGGATCACGTGATCGAGTGGGCGAAGGCGTTCGGCACCGTGCCGATCTACAAGGAAGCACGTGAAAGCGCCGAGTTCCAGGAGTTTGCCAACACCAACAT